>CANRFK010000116.1 GCA_947629875.1 uncultured Clostridia bacterium | reverse complement strand
GGTGTACCGCTCGTTCAAGGATATCTCCTCGTTCATGGCGGAGCTCCAGAGCATGATGGAGAAGAAGGAAAGCGAAAGTTGAGCAAAAAACAGGTAAAAGTCGGCGGGCTCGTCCTCGGAGACGGGCATATCGCCGTGCAGAGCATGACTTCGGTCAAGGCGAGCGACGTGGAAAGTAGCGTCGCTCAAATTCTTCGTTTGGAGGAGGCGGGGTGCGAAATTGCGCGCGTCGCCGTCGCCGATGAGGCGGATGCAAAAGCGCTTGCAGCCATCAAGGCGCGCATCCACACGCCGCTCGTCGCCGACGTGCATTTTTCGGCCAAACTCGCGGTCATGGCGGTGGAGTGCGGCGCGGATAAATTGCGCGTCAACCCGGGCAACATCGGCGGTGAAAAAGAAATTTCCTACGTTGCGGACTGCGTAAAGGTGCATAAAATTCCCGTGCGCGTCGGCGCGAATACGGGCAGCATCGAGCCGCACTTCCTCGCAAAATACGGCAGGAGCGCGGAGGCCCTCGTCGGCTCCGCCCTCGAAAACGTCGCGGTGTTCGAGCGCAGAGGCGTTGAAGATATCGTCGTCTCCGTCAAGGCGTCCGATGTCCCTCTCACCGTGGAGGCGTACACCTTACTTGCAAAGCGTTGTCCCTATCCGCTCCATGTCGGCGTCACCGAGGCAGGCGTGGGAAGTGCCGCCCTTGTAAAGAGCGCGGCGGGCATCGGGGCACTTCTCTTCAAAGGCATCGGCGATACCGTCCGCGTGTCGCTCTCCGCCGACCCCGTGGAGGAAGTGTACGCCGCGCACGAGATCTTACGCGCCTGCGGGCTCGAGAAGGATTTCGTGGAGGTCGTCGCCTGTCCCACGTGTGGGCGGTGCGAGTACGGCTGCATGGAGCTCGCCGCCAAAGTCTCGGCGCGCGTGCGAAATGTGAAAAAGCGGTTGAAGGTCGCCGTCATGGGGTGCGTCGTCAACGGTCCCGGCGAGGCGCAGGGGTGCGATTTGGGCATCGCGGGCGGCAAAAATGCCTGCGTCATTCTACAAAAGGGAAAGGAGAACGAGAAGGTCGCGGCGGAGGACGCCGAGCGCGTCTTTTTCGCGCGGCTCGAGGAACTACTCAAATGAACAGCGAAGAATTTTTGGAGGCGGTGCGCGCGGCCGAGGGCTTGAAGCGCGCCGTGCTCAAAAAAATCGAGGTGGAGGGGACGAGCGTCACCTTTCATCTCGTCACCGACCTCACCTACACCGAGGCGGATATCTCCGCGGCGCGGGCGGCGGCGGAAAAGTGCGTGCCCGCGGGCTTTACGGCGCAGGTGAAGGTGATGAAGTCCGTCCCGAGTGCGGAGGGCGTCAAACGCGCCGTGCTCGATTTTCTGCGCTCGCACTATCCCGCCGTGGCGGCGTTCGTCTCGCCCGACGACGTGGAGGTGGAGCTCGACGGGCACGGCGGCAGATTTTTCGTGGTCGCGGACGAGGCGGAGCGCGCCATGCTCCAATCGGACTGCGCGCTCGATGCGCTCGCCGCCGACCTCAACCGCAACTTCTGCGGCAGTTGGATGGGGGAACTGCGCTTCCGCCAAAAGGAGAAGGGGGAGATCGTCGCGGCCGCCCCACCGCCCGCCGAGCGCGTCCTTGCGCCCCGCACCTTCCCCGTGACGAAGTTCGAGCCCATCGACGGCGCGGAGGTAAAGCGCGCCGTGTACATCGCCGACCTCGAAAAGGAGATGCCGAACGTCACCGCGTGCGGCACGGTCTCCTATATCGAGGAGCGGCTCACAAAGAACAACAAGCCCTATTTTTCCATCACGATCTCCGACGGCACGGGGTCTCTTCGCTGCGCGTACTTCTCCAAGAAGGCGACGCTCGAAAAGGTGCGTTCCGTGAAGGCGGGCGACAGTATCTGCCTCACGGGCGACAACGAACTCTTTAACGGGTCTCTTTCGTTCCGCGCCAAGCACATCGATTTCGGCGCGCCGCCCGAAGGCTTCGTGCCCGAGGCGCGTCCCTCGCGCCCCGTCCCGCCGCAGTACCGCGTTGTGTTCCCGTCTCCCGCCTCCGACCTCGTGCAGGGCGATCTGTTCTCCTCGTCCCGCCTGCCCGAGGTGCTCACAAGGCAGAATTTTGTCGTGTTCGACTTGGAGACGACGGGGCTCGGCGAGGGCGGCGTCATGGATCGCATCATCGAGGTGGGCGCCGTGAAAATCGAGGGCGGGCAGATCCGCGAGAAGTTCTCCACCTTCGTCTCCTGTCCCGTCCGCCTCCCCGCGAACATCGTCGAACTCACGGGCATCACCGATGAAATGCTCGTCGGCGCCCCCGATATCAAGGATGTCATCGCCGACTTCTACAAGTTCTGCGACGGCTGCTCGCTCGTCGGGCACAACGTGCAGTTCGATTGCAAGTTCATCCGCTACTACGGCGAAAAGGAGGGGTATCTCTTCGATCGGCGCGCCTACGATACGCTCTCCCTCGCGCAGGAAATGCTCCGCCTTTCCAACTATAAACTCAATACCGTCGCCGATCGGTTCGGCTTTCAGTTCAACCACCACAGAGCCTACGACGATGCCTTCGTGACGGCGAAGATCTTCCTCGAACTCGTCAAGATGAAGGGCGCCCTCCCGCTGTAAAAAGGGGTGCATTATAAAAAGGTTTTTCCCATTTAAGCCTCCCTGCCTTGCGCATCGCGCCGCCCGCCCGCGCGGGCTGCGCTCTGCGCAAGGCAGGGAGGCTTTTTGCTTGGGCGGCGGCTCTTGCAGCCTGCTCTTTTCTCTCTTCATAGTAATGGTAGCACGAAATTTTCGCATTCGGAAAGATATATGCCAACTTTTTTTGAAATTTCAAAAAAACGCTTGCAAAATTTTTCGGAGTATGCTACAATAAGGGCGCTTGATCGATGAAAAGAGATTGAGAGCGGCTTGCCCGCTCTCAAATTTGTTATAAGGGGTCGGACTTCGTTGCTCGGGATTCTTGCCGCGCTTAGTAGACGAATAGTGCGCGCGGGGCAGAATGACGCGGTACCCCAAGGAGAAAAGATGAAAGTAAAGCCCGCGGCGGAAATCGAAGAATTTTTACAGCCCATTGCAAAAGAAGTGGGCGTGGAGATCATCGAGGTCAAATGGGATGAGAGGAGCCGCGCGCTCACCGTGTTCATCGATGCGGAGGGCGGCGTGGATCTCAACCTCTGCGAGAAGTTCCACAACGCCATCGATGCGCCCCTCGATGAACTCGATCCCACGTTCGGCGCGGCGTACACCTTGAACTGCTCATCCCCGGGGCTCGATCGCCCCTTCAAGACGGAACGCGATTTCGAGCGCCATAAGGGCGAGAAGATCGAAGTTCATCTCTATGCGCCCTTGGACGGCAAGAAATACTACGAGGGCGTTCTGACGGGCTTCGACGGCGAAAATGTCACCTTCATAGCGGAAGGGGAAGAGAAAAGCATCCCCTTTGAAAAATGCGCGAAAGTGTGCCTCCTCATCGAAGTGTAAAGTAAAAAAGTAAATCTAAAATAAAGTAAGTAAAGTAAGTAAAGTAAATAACGATATAAACGATATATCAAATAACGATATATCAAAGGAAAAAGTAATTTGATAGAAGGGAAGTAACTCGGTTCTATCACTGAATAAGCAGAAGAGAACCTGCGGGGATGAGGCTTCAAGACAGAGAACCCCCTCACGTCGAACGCCACCGAGGACAACGGCGGGAAGGCGGGGATGAGGCTTCAAGACGAAGAGCTCCACACGTCGAACGCCACCGAGGACAACGGCGGAGGCGGGGTGACTTCAAGACGAAGAGCTCCACACGTCGAACGCCACCGAGGACAACGGCGGGGGCGGGGTGACTTCAA
>CANRFK010000115.1 GCA_947629875.1 uncultured Clostridia bacterium | reverse complement strand
CAGGGGCGCGATTTCGAGGGGCTGTGCTTTGTCAACCTCGTCGATTTCGACATGAAGTACGGCCACAGGAACGACGTTGCGGGCTATGCCGCCGCGGCGACGGAATTCGACCAGTTTTTGGATAGGTTCCTTCCCGATATGCGGGAGGACGACGTGCTGCTCATCACCGCCGACCACGGGTGCGACCCCTCGACGCCCTCCACCGACCACTCGCGCGAATATACGCCCATGCTCATCTATGGGGCGGGCATTAAGGGCGGCGTCAATTTGGGCATCCGCCCGACGTTTTCCGATATTTCCGCCACCGTGTTGGCGTTTTTCGGCGTCGATAAGGAAAAGACGCGCGGCGAGAGTTTCTTGAAGGAAGTGTTGAAATGACGGAAAGAGAACTCATGCAGGCGGCGCAGGACGCGCGCCAATACTCCTATTCGCCCTACTCCAATTTCTGCGTGGGGGCGGCGCTCCTTACAAAGAGCGGCAAGCTCTACACGGGCTGCAATGTGGAGAACGCGGGGTATTCTGCGACCAATTGCGCCGAACGCACCGCTTTTTTCAAGGCGGTGAGCGAAGGGGAGCGCGAATTTGAGGCGATCGCCATCGTCGGCGGCAGGAGGGGGGAGACCGCCCCGTTCACCGCGCCGTGCGGGGTTTGCAGGCAGGTCATCGCCGAATTTTGCCCCAAAAATTTCAAAATTCTGCTCGGCACGCCCGAGAACTATAAGGCCTATACGCTCAACGAACTGCTGCCGTATTCTTTCACAAACGAGAATCTGTAATCGCTTATGAAAAAAATGTTGATAAACGTGTCCGTTCTCCTTTCCGCCGTACTTCTGATGAGTACGGTCATGACGGGGTGCGACGGAACTCCCTCTCACAGCCATACCGACGCCGACGGCGACGAGCTCTGCGACGAATGCGGGAAGAGCGTGCGGGTGGAGCTCACGTTCCTTGCCGTCAACGATCTGCACGGGAAGTTTAAGGACAGCGACACGCAGCCCGGCCTTGACGAGTTCACGACCTATCTCAAAGGTCTGTATGCCGACGACGCGCGGGAAGAAATTCTCCTCTCCTCGGGCGATATGTGGCAGGGGACGGTGGAGTCCTCCGCCAACAGGGGCAAGCTCATGACGGAGTGGATGAACGAGGCGGGGTTTGTCTCCATGACCCTCGGCAACCACGAATACGATTGGGGGCCTGATACGCTCGGGCCGAACAGCAAACTCGCCGAGTTTCCCTTCCTCGGCATCAATATTACATATAACGGCAGTATGCCCTCCTATTGCAAAGCCTCCACCGTTGTGGAGAGGAGCGGGATGAAGATCGGCATCATCGGTGCCATCGGCGACTGCCTCTCCTCCATCTCGGGGGAATTCCAGAGCGGGCTTTCCTTTGCGACGGGCAGCAGCCTCACTTCTCTTGTAAAGAAGGAAGCCGACCGCTTGCGCAAGAAGGAGGGATGCGATTTCATCGTCTATTCCATCCACGACGGCGGCGACAGCTTCCCTTCCTCGGGCATCACGACCGTCGAAAACAGCGACATGGCCTATTACGATACTTCGCTCTCCGACGGCTATGTCGATCTCGTGTTCGAGGCGCACACGCACCAAAAATATATTCTGAAAGACGAATACGGCGTCTATCACCTGCAGGGCAGCAGTGAAAACAGGGCGGTGAGTGCGGTGAACGTCTCCTTCAATACCGTGACGAAGGACTGCACCGTGGAGCCGGGGACGGTCGCCGCGGGCACCTATGCGGAGGATTCGCTCGCGGACGACCCCATTGTCAGCGAGCTCATCGGGAAATATTTCCCGGACAGCGACCCCTATGAGACGATCGGCTACAATGTGCAGAAGCGGGACTCGGAGACGATCATCAACAAGGTGGCCGAACTCTACTATCAGAAGGGGAGAGAGCTGTGGGGCTCCCAATATACGATCTCCGCGGGCGGCGGTTATCTCAACGCGCGCAGTCCCTACAGAATTTCCGCGGGCAACGTATCGTATGCCGACGTCTTTTCCGTTCTGCCCTTCGACAATCACCTCGTGCTCGGCGAGTTGAGCGGCACCGATTTTGTAAAATTCCTGAACAGGCAGGACGCCGAGAGCAATCCTTACCATATTTATACGACGGTCAAGGCGGCGGAAGTGGATACGAGCAAGAAGTACTACGTCGTCGTAGATACCTACACCTCTACCTATCGCTACAACAATATCAAAGAGGTCGCGCGGCTCGATAAAGATTACTATGCCCGCGATCTGATCGCCGACTATATCCGCGGCGGGAATTGGGCAAAATAGGGGGCTCTTCCATGCGAATGTACGATATCATCAAAAAGAAGCGCGACGGGGGAGAGCTCTCCACCGAGGAGATCAACTTCTTTGTCCGCGGCGTGACGGACGGGAGCATCCCCGATTACCAAATTTCCGCGCTCCTCATGGCCATCTATTTTCGGGATATGACGGTGCGCGAGACGTGCGATCTCACATTCGCCGTGCGCGATTCGGGAGATCGGCTGGATTTTTCCGCCATCGGCGGCATCCGCGTCGACAAGCACTCCACGGGCGGCGTGGGGGATAAGACCAGCCTCGTCGTTGCGCCCATCGTGGCGTCGTACGGGGTGAAGGTCGCCAAGATGAGCGGCCGCGGCCTCGGGCACACGGGCGGCACCGTGGATAAACTCGAAGCCATCGACGGCTTCCGCACGACGCTCTCCGAAGAGGAGTTCATCGCGCAGGTCAAAAAAATCGGCATGGCCATCGTGGGGCAATCGAGGCAGTTCGCCCCCGCAGATAAAAAACTCTACGCCCTCCGCGACGTGACGGCGACGGTGGACAGCATGCCGCTGATTGCCGCGAGCATCATGGGCAAGAAACTCGCCGCCGACGACGATTGCATCGTTCTCGACGTCAAGACGGGCAGCGGATCCTTCATGAAGAGCGTGGAAAAAAGCAAGGAACTTGCCCGCCTCATGGTGGATATCGGCAAGAACGCGGGCAAGAAGATGGTCGCGCTCATCACCAATATGGATCGGCCTTTGGGATACGCCATCGGCAATTCCCTCGAAGTCATCGAGGCGGTGGAGACTCTCCAAGGCCGCGGCCCCGCGGACTTCACAGAAGTTTGCATGACGCTCGCGGGCTACATGCTCTCGCTTGCGGGCAAGGGCACGCCCGAGGAATGCAAACAGCTTGCAAAGCGGGCGGTCGCGGACGGCAGCGCGCTCAAAAAACTCGCGGAGACCGTCGCGGCGCAGGGCGGCAACGCAGAACGCATTTTGCACCCCGAGACCTTCAAGAAGGCGAAGTATGCGCGCGCCGTGTTGAGCAGAAAGGGCGGCTACATCCAGAGCGTGGATACCGAGGCGTACGGGCTTGCGAGCCTCGCGCTCGGCGCGGGGCGCAACACCGCAGAGGATACGATCGACTACTCCGCGGGCATCATCTTAAAGAAAAAGACGGGCGATCCCGTTCTCAAGGGCGAAGAGATCGCAACACTGTACACGGACGACGAAAAAACGTTTGCGGCCGCCGAGGAAAAACTGCTCGCGGCGACGACCATCGGGAGCGAGAGGCCGCAGAGCGAACCGCTCGTCTATGATATCGTCGAATAACAAAGGAAACTATGGCGAAATTATACTTTAAGTTCGGCGCGATGGGGTGCTCCAAGACGGCGCAGGCGCTCATCACCAAGTTCAACTACGAAGAGCGCAACATGAAGGTGCTTTTATTGAAGCCCGCCATCGACACGCGCGACGGGGCGACCGTCGTCAAGTCCCGCATCGGGCTTCAACAGGACGCCATCGCGGTGGGGCAGGGCGAAAACCTGCACGCGCTGTATCTTGAAAAGTATTCCGACCGCGACGTCATCATCGTGGACGAGTGCCAATTTCTCTCGCCCGAAC
>CANRFK010000114.1 GCA_947629875.1 uncultured Clostridia bacterium | reverse complement strand
TATGCTCATAGATAAAAAGTAAATCCGAACCATTCATTCGTTACGAGTATTTGGTTCGGATTATACTGACTTGGTGCCGGTGATCGGGGTCGAACCGATACGGTATCACTACCACAGGATTTTGAGTCCAGCGCGTCTGCCAATTCCACCACACCGGCGAAGCACTCAAATTATATATGATTTACGGGGAAATTGCAAGCGATTTTTTTGATATTCTTGCAAAAAATACCAAAGCGTGCTACAATAATTTTATGGAAAACAATTTGAAAACCTTTATTCTCATCGACGGGAACAGTCTCCTCAACCGCGCCTTTTATGCGATGACGGTTTTCACGACCAAAGACGGCCTGCCCACAAACGGCATTTTCGGCTTCGTGAAACTCATTCTGAAGATCATCGAGGACAAAAAACCCGACTATTTTGCCATTGCCTTTGACCTGCACGAGCCCACCTTCCGCCATAAAATGTACGACGCCTACAAGGCGACAAGAAAACCGATGCCGCAGGAGCTCGTCGTGCAGGTGCCCGTGCTCAAAGAACTGTTGAAGGCGATGGGGCTGCGCACCGTGGAACTTGCCGGCTACGAAGCGGACGACATCATCGGAACGCTCTCCCGCAAGTTCGACGATGTGGAGATGTATATCTACACGGGCGACCGCGACGCCTACCAGCTCGTGAAAGAGCACGTGAACATCTGCTTCACCCGCCGCGGCGTGAGCGATTTGGATGTTTTCACGGCGGAGAATTTTTTTGAAAAAGTGGGGTTGGAGCCCTGTCAGATCATTGAAGAGAAGGCGTTGATGGGCGATTCGGCGGATAACATTCCCGGCGTAAAGGGGATCGGGCCGAAGAGTGCGCTCCAACTTTTGCGCGATTACGGAAGCGTGGACGGCGTCTATGCGCATCTCGACGAACTTTCGCCGAAGCTCCGCGAGAAGCTCGTTGAGGACGAGCAGTCGGCGCGTCTTTCCCACACCCTTGCGACCATCGACACCGCGGTGCCGCTCTCCCTTGAAAAGGAGGATTGCGCCTTTTCCCTCCCGTTCCCCGCAGAGGCGCGCGCATATTTCCAGCGGCTGGAATTCCGTTCCCTCGTCGGCGGAAGTTACTTCGGGGATCCGCTGCCCTCCGCGATCCAAACGATCGTGTGCGAGGATTTCGATGCCATTTTGCGGGAATTAAAGAACGCCAAGACGTTTTCTTTCGCTTCGGACAAGAAGGCGTGCCACATTTCGTTTGACACGAAGGAATTTATCCTTCCCATCCGCGAGACGTTTTTCGACAACGGATTTTTCTTCCATGACTTTGCCCCGCTCTTTACCGAGCTCTTTTCCGAGGGGAAAACGGCGTACGTGGCCGATGTAAAGGCGCTTCTGCACAGGCTCTCCGAGATCAACGTGACGCCGCAGTGCGAGATCGAGGACGTATCGCTCTTGCGGTATCTCGCCAATTCCAACCAGCGTTCCCTTACGGCGGAGGATTTCGTGAAGGATTTCGATTTGCCAAGCGAATGCCTTGCGGCGGGGGTTCGCCATACCTATGACGACGCGATGAAATCGCTCCGTGGGACGGCGGAGGAAAAATTGTACCGCGAGCTGGAACTTCCCCTTGAACGCGTTCTGTATGAGATGGAGCGCGTGGGCGTGCGCGTCGATATGGAAAAATTCCCCGAATTTTCCGACAAATTCAATTCCGAGCTCAAAGAGCTCTCCGAGCGCATCTTCGAGCTCGCGGGCGTGGGGTCGTTCAACCTCAATTCTCCCTTCCAACTCTCGGAGATCCTGTTTGAAAAACTCGGCTACGATGCACAGGGCATCAAGCGGAATATCCGCGGCGGATATTCCACGAGTGCGGAAGTATTGGAAAAACTCGCGGAGGAGCACGAGATCGCACGGCTCATTCTCCGCTACCGCGAAGTGCAGAAGTTGCAGTCCACCTACATCGACGGCATCCGCCCGCTCGCCGTGGGGGGCATCGTGCACACGACATACAACCAGATGATGACGACGACGGGGCGGCTCTCGAGCGCGAACCCCAACCTGCAGAATATCCCCGTACGCACCGACATGGGGCGGGAACTGCGGAAACTCTTCATCGCGCGCGAGGGGAATATCTTCATCGACGCCGACTATTCGCAGATCGAACTGCGGCTTCTGGCGCATTTTTCGGGCTGCAAGGCGCTTATAAAAGCCTACAACGAGGGCGAGGATATCCACGCTGCAACGGCCGCGCGCATCTTCAATCTTAACCTCAAAGATGTGACTTCCGCCATGCGCCGCCGTGCAAAGGTCATCAACTTCGGCATCATCTACGGCATGAGCGCGTTCGGCCTCTCCAAGGATCTCGGCTGTTCGCCGAACGAGGCGCAGGAGTACATCACGAAATATTTTGCCTCGCATCCCGAGGTCAAGGAATATATGGACGCCAACGTGCGCTTTGCCAAGGAAAATGGATATGTGACGACCATTCTCGGGCGGAAACGGTTTATTCCCGAACTGAAATCGCCCAACTTCAACATCCGTTCTTTCGGCGAACGGGCGGCGATGAACATGCCCCTGCAGGGGAGCGCGGCGGACATCATCAAGATCGCCATGCTGCGCGTCTCCGATCGCCTGTCGCGCGACGGGTTGAAGGCGCAGATGGTGTTGCAGGTGCACGACGAGTTGGTGCTCGACGCGCCGCTCGACGAGGCCGAACGCGCCGAAAGGGCATTGAAGGAGGAGATGGAGGGCGCGGTGACGCTCGAAGTGCCGCTCATTGCGGACGTCTCCACGGGCAAGAGTTGGTATGAAGCAAAGTAAGAAGATCGCCATAACCGGCGGCATCGGTAGCGGAAAGAGCGCACTCTGCGCCATTTTGCGGGGCTACGGCTACGCCGTTTTCTCGTGCGACGAGATCTCCGCGCGCCTCTGGACGGACGCGGCATATCAGAGGCGGCTCGCCGGGGAGTTCCCCGATTGCCTCACGGATGGGGCGATCGACAAGGGCAAGCTGACGAAGAAGGTTTTTTCGGATGCGGAGGCGCGGAGACGCCTCGAGAAAATCGCTCACCCCGCCATCATGGAGCGGCTGCTCGGCGAGATGTCGGCGCACCCCGTGAGTTTCGGCGAAGTACCCCTGCTCTTCGAGGAGGGCCTCGAGGGGCAGTTTGACGGGGTCATTGCGCTGCGCAGACCCGTGGAGCAGCGCATTTCCTCCGTCCGCGCGCGCGACGGGCTCGAAGAAGGGGAGATCAAGGCGCGCATGGCGGCGCAACTCGACGCATCCGAACTCGACGGACGGAATTGCTTCCTCATCGAAAACGACGGCACGCCGCAGACGCTCGAACGGGGAGCTATGGAGGCTCTGCGCCATTTCGGCATAATTTAGAAAGTTTCCGCCCTTTTACGCATACTGTGCAATATGAGAGGGCGGTTTTTCGTTTGGGCGGCCGTGGGCGCGGCCATTATGGCGCTGGTTGCGCTCATCGCGTACTTTGCGGTGCGGGCGGGATATCCTCGGCCGTATTATGAGACCGTAGAGGGGAGCGGGCAGGAGCCCGCCCTTATCTATGCCGTCATGAAGGCGGAGAGCGGCTTTCGGGAGGACGCCGTGAGCGAGGCGGGAGCCGTTGGGGTCATGCAACTTTTACCCGCGACGGCGCAATTCGTGTGCGCCCGCGATGAGATCGCCTACGAGCCCGAACGGCTGAAAGAGGGGGAGTACAACACCCTGCTCGGGTGCAAGTATCTGGAATATCTGCGCGGGCGGTTTTCCTGCACGGAGACGGCGCTCGCCGCCTATAACGCGGGGGAAGGGACGGTGTCGCGCTGGCTGTCCGACCCGAATTTCTCCGCGGACGGAGCCACGTTGAAGTCCGTCCCGTACGCGGAAACGCGGGAGTACCTGAAAAAAATCGCAAAATTCAGGAAAATTTATGAATTTTTCTATGGAAAAACTTGACTTTTCTC
>CANRFK010000113.1 GCA_947629875.1 uncultured Clostridia bacterium | reverse complement strand
CGCCGCGTAGCGCTTGCGGCTTAACCTTTAAGCCCCGTTCTCCCGCGGAATCCTACGGCCGCGGACAGAGCGTCATTGAGTAGGGAACGTTGTACGGCGGCGCACCTCCCCCGCCGTGCGATGAATTTCGGGGGTATGCCCGCAAAAAGGTTGTCGGTGAACTTTTTTCGGGCGAGACCGATCACCGACTAAGCGTGTAGTGTCCGCGTCTGAACCTTGTAAGACCGCAGTTCAATTCTGCGCAGGTCCACCATAACAAGCAAATACGCACAGGGTGGGCGGTGCGTATTTGACACGAACAAGTCCACCAAGAGCGGCGGGAGGTTTTTTACCCTCCCGCCGCTCTTGGTGAGGTTACGAATATTGCGGAGAATTGAGGGTGGAGGCGACTGCGGGAGCAGTCGGTTTGCGGGCGAATCGCAGAGGCACAAAAACGTTTGCCGCAAACTGCATCAGCCCTGTGGGCTGTGCACCGGGGCGCGCCGCCAAAGGCGCAATTCTCCGCAGGTCCACCACGCGAAAGGGCGGGGCGATTGCCCCGCCCTTTCGCGTGGTGCGGTTAATTCAAAAAACTAACAAAAACGCCCCGAGGGGCGTTTTTTCAGGACTTATAAATGCTGTTGCCTGTGCTGTCGATGGCGACGACGAGGGGGAAATCGATGACTTCCATGCGGTACACCGCCTCGCTCAGAAGGTCGGGGAAGGCGACGCACTCGCACGTCTTTACGGCGTTGCCGTAGCTCGCGCCCGCGCCTCCGATGGCGGCGAAGTACACGCGGCCGTTCCTTTGGATCGCCTGCCGCGTCTCCTCGCTCATCTCGCCCTTTCCGATCATGCCGCCGAGGCCGAGATCCAAAAGGCGGGGGGCGAAGGAGTTCATGCGCGCAGAAGTGGTGGGGCCGCAACTGCCGCACGCCTTTCCTTCGGGCGCGGGGCAGGGGCCCGCATAGTAGATAATGGCGTCTTTGAGGTCGAACGGCAACGCCTTGCCCTCATCCAAAAGTTCGAAAATGCGCCTGTGGGCGCAGTCCCGCGCGGTGTAAATTGTGCCCGAGAGCAACACGCAGTCGCCCGCGTTCAACTGTTTGATTTCGCCCGCGGAGAGGGGGAGGGTCAGTTTTTTCATAGCGTCTCCTTTTCGCACCGCACGCAGTGGCACTGGATGTTGACGGCGACGGGCAGCCCCGCAATGTGGGTGGGGGCGACTTCGCAACTTACGCCGATCGCCGTAATTTTTCCGCCGAAGCCCTGCGCGCCGATGCCGAGGGCGTTGATCTTTTCGAGGGCCTCCTTCTCGATGGAGGCGACGTCCGCGCGGGGATTTTTCGAGCCCACCTCACGCGTCAATGCCTTTTTGGCGAGAAGGGCACAGCCGTCGAAGGAGCCGCCGATGCCCACGCCCACATAGACGGGCGGGCAGGGGCGGGAGCCCGCAAGCCGCACCGTCTCCACAATGGCGTTCACGACGCCCTCGCGCCCCTCGGCGGGGGTGAGCATATACAGCCTGCTCATATTCTCGCTGCCGAAGCCCTTGGGCAGGAAGCAAATGTTGATTTTATCGCCCGCGACGATCTCCACATGCAGGTGGGCGGGGGTGTTGTCGCCCGTGTTGGCGCGGGTGAGGGGATCGCAGATGCTCTTGCGGAAGTTCCCGTCCCGATAGGCGCGGCGAACGCCGTCGTCCACGGCGTCTTTTAAGGGAGCACCCGTGAGGTGAACTTCCTGCCCGAGTTCCAAAAGCACAACGCTCATGCCCGTATCCTGACAGACGGGCATATTCTCGCGCTGCGCGACCTTCTCGTTTTCGAGCACGGCGGAAAGGGCAAACTGCGCCGCGCCCGTTTCCGCATTCTTGGCGGAGAGGAGGGCGTCTCTGCAACTTTTTGTGAGCGTGAGCTCCGCCTTTCGCGCGAGGCGGTACACGCAGTCGGAAATTTCCTGTGTGGAGAGCGTTCTCATACCCTCATTATAGAACAAATTTTTGAAAAAGCAAAGTTTTTATTTGAAGTTTTGACGAATTTCCTGTATAATGGCGGTATGGTGGAAACGGAAAATCAGCCCCCCGAACTGAAGACCCGCGCACTCCCGTTGGCGGGGGTGAGCTTTTCGGGCGCGGCGACCCTGTCGTTGATCTTGTCGTTTTTGGTGATGTTCATCGTACAGGTCGCGGCGGGAAAGGGCTACGAAAGCGCGGATTGGTATCAATACCTCGCCTTTCTCATCTCACCCGTCTGCATTGCGGGCGTGGCAGTCTACGCCTTCCGCAAGGGGGCAGTTTCGCCGCGCAAGGTGTATGCGCCCTGCAAGTGGTACTACTTTGCGATCGCGCTCCTTTTGCAGTTCGGCGTGTTGTTCTCTCTCTCCGAGCTCAACGAATACTTTGTACGGCTCTTGGAACTCATGGGCTATGAGCGGTCGGGGAGTGCGCTCCCTTCCCTCGACGGATGGAATTTGTTGCCCGCCATTCTCGTCATTGCCGTGCTCCCCGCCATTTTCGAGGAGACGCTCTTCCGCGGCATCGTCACGGGCGGCATGCGGGAAGGCGGCTGGGGGACGGTTCCCATCGTCCTCATTTCGGGCGCGCTCTTTTCGCTCTTCCACACCAACCCCGAACAGACCATCTACCAATTCGTCTGCGGCGTGTGCTTTGCCCTCATCGCCCTCCGCGCGGGGAGCATTCTGCCCTCCATGGTCTCTCACTTTGCGAATAACGCCGTCATTCTCATTCTGACGGCGCGCGGGTACGAGAAGTTTACCGATCTGCCCCGCCCCGCCTATCTCTCCCTCGTCATCACGTCGGCGGTGTGCCTCGCGGGAGCCGTCCTGTTCCTCATTCTCTTCGATAAAAAGAAGAACGTCAAGGGCGGCGTGAAGGAGGGCAAAAAGTTCTTTGCGATGGCGGCGGTGGGCATCGTCGTGTGCGCCGTGGAATGGCTGGCGCTCTTCATCGAGAGGATGATATGATCAAAATTCGCCTCGTCTGCGTGGGAAAATTGAAGGAAAATTATTGGCGGGAGGCCGTTTCGGAGTATCAGAAGCGCCTCGGGCGGTTCTGTGCGCTCGAGGTTTGCGAACTTCCCGAACGGCGCAGCCCCGAGGAGGAGGCGGAGGAAATTCTGCGCGCCTGCCGCGGGTATACCGTTGCGCTCGCCATCGAGGGGAAGATGTGCGCCTCGGAAGAGTTCGCTCAAAAACTCAAATCGCTCGCGGACGCGGGCAGGGAGATGACCTTCGTCATCGGCTCGTCGTGCGGGCTTGATAAAAGCGTGAAGGCGGCGGCGGACGCGCTCGTCTCGTTCTCCCCAATGACCTTCCCGCACCAGATGATGCGCGTCATCTTTTTGGAGCAACTCTACCGCGCCTTTATGATAAACGCGGGCGCGGAATACCACAAATAGCCGCATTTTTGCCGTCCGCATACAATAAAGGGTGGATATTTATGAGGAAGTTTCCGCCTTCTACGAGGGCTACCGCGGCGAAAAGCGGGTCATCGGCACAAGCGTTGGCGGCAGAAATTTATATGCGGTGAAGGTGGGCGCGGGCGAGCCCTGCGGCATTTCGCAGTATGCGATGCACGCGCGCGAGTGGGTGACGGCGCTTCTTGCGCTCGAACACGCGCGGAGGGGCGGCGTGAAGGGGAGCGTGTGGCTCCTGCCGCTCACCAATCCAGACGGCGCAATGCTCTCCATGGCGGGGCTTTCAAGCGTCAGGGACGCCGCGCGGCACGCAACCTTGCTGAATATCAACGGCGGGGAGGACTTCTCCCTGTGGAAGGCGAATACAAACGCCGTCGATCTCAACGTCAACTTCGACGCCCGCTGGGGCACGGGCAAGCAGAACGTATTTGCGCCCGCCCCCGCAAATTTTGTGGGAAGCGCGCCCTTCTCCGAACCCGAAACGCGCGCGCTCCGCGATTTTACGCTGGAAATCATGCCGCAGTACACGGTGAGCTG
>CANRFK010000112.1 GCA_947629875.1 uncultured Clostridia bacterium | reverse complement strand
CTCGCCCGCGACCGCTTAAAACAGCTCTTCGGCTGCGAGCACGCCAACGTCCAGCCGCACAGCGGCGCGCAGGCCAATTTCGCCGTCTATCTTGCCGCCGTGAAGCCGGGCGACACCGTCATGGGCATGAATTTGTCCCACGGCGGACACCTCACGCACGGCTCGCCCGTCAACTTCTCGGGGCTCTACTACAATATCGTGCCCTACGGCGTCTCCGCGGAGACGGAGACCATCGACTACGACGAAATGCGCCGCATCGCCCTCTCCTGCAAGCCCAAGATGATCATCTCTGGCGCATCTGCCTACCCCCGCATCATCGATTTTGCCCGCATCCGCGAGATCTGCGATGAAGTCGGCGCGTACATGTTTGTGGATATCGCCCACATTGCGGGGCTGGTGGCGGCGGGGCTGCACCCGTCCCCCGTGCCGTATGCCGACTTCGTGACGACGACCACCCACAAGACGCTCCGCGGCCCGCGCGGCGGCGCCATTCTATGCAAGGAGAAGTACGCCAAGGCGGTGGATAAGGCCGTGTTCCCGGGCACGCAGGGCGGGCCCTTAATGCACGTCATCGCGGCGAAGGCCGTCGCCTTCAAGGAGGCATTGTCGCCCGAATTCAAGAATTATCAACAGCAGATCGTCAAAAACGCCGCGGCAATGGCACAGCGTTTTCTTGAAAACGGCGTGCGGCTCGTCTCGGGGGGAACAGATAACCACCTCATGCTCCTCGACCTGCGCAAAGAAAACATCACAGGCAAGGAACTCGAAAAACTGCTGGACGACGCCCACATCACGGCGAATAAGAACACCGTCCCGTTCGAGACGACCTCGCCGTTTGTGACGAGCGGCCTGCGCATCGGCACGCCCGCCATCACCTCCCGCGGCATGAAGGAGGGGGAGGCGGTCGAAATCGCCGACCTCGTCACGCGTATCATGCGCGAGCGCGAAGCCGCCATTCCTTCGGTCTCCGAGCGGGTCGCCGCCCTCTGCAAAAACTTCCCGCTCTACGCAAACGACATTGCGTAAAACTATGAAATGATGAAAGAACGGAGGCAGTGCTGTCTCCGTTCTTTCATGTCTTATTTCAAAAATTCGTATTCAAACAGAAATGGAACGATTTCCGTAAGGTAATAATCCTTCACCGCGGTTTTGAGGCTTGTGAGCGCCGAGTGCAGTTCGGGAAAATCATAGATGCGTTCGCCCGACACATCGTCTTGCCGGAAAGTATCGAGTTCCGCATAAATCTGATATACCCCGTAGGTCAGGGACGGATCGTACCCGTCCGCTTTTTTTGCCCATGCAAGTACCTTTTCCCATTGAGAGAAGAGGACTTTTTCCCGCTCATTCGGCACAAAATTTTTTAGGCCGCGTAAGGCGATCGTTTCCCCGTTTGTACCGTCAAGGCATAATTCATTGCGATAGAACCGCCCGTCACTGCCCGTGAATGTCCGCATATGGTTCTGCATTTCCAAACAGGTAAAGAGCAGACATTTCAAGAGGATGGGGTAGAGTTTTCCGCTTTTGACGTCGGCATAAAAGCGCGTCGCACCGTCGGCGGATTTCATAATGCGTCCACGTTCCGTCCATGCGCGGTTATAGGTGATATAGCGAGAGGCGCAGAACATGGGCAATTTTTCAAGATAGTTATCCTTTCGCAAGAAGAAGCCGTTGCCATTGTATCTGCCTGCAACCAAAAGACTGGATTTTGCATCCGGATTATCAAATCCTACACTATCGGCAACGAGGTATCCGAGCATTTCGTCACTGTAAAGCGGATGTATTCTTCGTTTTACACCCGTTTCCGCTTCAAGCCCGTTCAATCCCGTCAAAATACCGTCGTTCGTTGCATTCCGTAAAGGTATCTTGTCGTAGTATTTTTGGCTAAAAATACTATGAAGTTTTTTAATTCCCAAAGTTCCGCAAGGAATAGGGTCGTTTTGATCGAGGTCAAATGCTTGCAAAGAGAGGCAGTCTTCTTGTCCTTCTTCATTCCCCCACCAAACACACATGATACAGGCGTCGTAATTTGTATGAAAATGATGACGGTTGAAGGCGAACCCGCCCATAAATTTTCTATCAATGAGGTGTTGCGCTTTCCAATATTTTGCGGGAGAATAAACGATATATCCGTCTGTCGGTTGCCGGAGATAATATTTGAAAGCAGACCAGATAAAGGCATTTCCCAAGTCGTTCGAGGCCGCTCCTTTGATGTCTTTCTTCATTTCTGAAACGACGTAGCTTTGTTTCCATGTCGCTCTTGCACCGAGGCCGCGCTTTTGGTTTTCAATGCTTGTCGTTTCGGCATAGGGTGGATTTTCAAATAAAATGACTGTGCAATTCGGGTCGTCAAGATATTGTTTGATAATGGGGTTTTCAATGTATTCGCGGCTCAAAGCATCGGCGCCGGCGACAAGCCCCGCGCGGAAGGTATCGGTCGTCTCCACAGGTGGGATAATGTGCCGTACATTCGCCCCGAGCAGTTCCAAAAGTACTTTATATTCGTAGTATTCAACGGTCGAGACGATACAGTGCGAAAGCTCTTCCTCCGTGAGGCCTGCTTCAAGATTGCCCGTCCCCGCGCAGCGGTCGAGGATGATGTAGTCGTTCCCGGCGGGGACACGCGCAATGGCGGCGCGCACCAATCCGAGCGATTTCTTTGCATAGGCGTCGGGTGTATAAAAGGCGCCGAGATCCTTTTTTTGCTGATGGTCATTGAGTTTATCCATCAGATATTTGAAACGCACATTGGTCTCACCCTCATACGGATAGAGATATTCTTTGAACACGGAGGGGTTTCGGATCTCTCCCACTGTCTTGTGCTCGCCCGTGTCGTCGCCGATGAAATCCTCTTTGCGCGCAGACGGAACGACCCGATAGAAATGCTCTGCCCAGCCGACGATGCAGTTTTCGTCGATATGAATGCGCAGAAAATTTTTTTGTTTGAGAAGGGTAACAAGCCGCTCTGTGCCCATTGGATCGCGGTAGTTGATGGTCTCAACGGCGTCTCCACCGAAAAATCCCGCATTGTTTTTTGACGCGCCCCCGAAATACACCTTCTCGATATCCGCAAGGTAATCTTCGGCATTGTAGCGGCGCACCGTGGCGGCGCCGAGGTCTATGAGCAGAATTGTCGCGGGGACGGGCTTGCCTTTGATCCGGCGCGCGGAGAGATATTTGATACATTGGAAGAGATGCGCGTTCAAATCGGTTGCATTGCGCTTAAATTCGAGCAGATTTCCGTTCAATACGCCGTCATTGCTGTCGGAAAGAATCTCGTCCCGCGTCTTTGTCGGATCGACGCGCGGCAGAAATGTTTCATAAAATTTGTCTTGTTCGGGTGTTTCCTTGTGTTCTTCCTTAAATTTTATCATTTCATGATCCTTTGCGGTAGAACGGCGTTTGGCGCTATCCGCACGTATAATTATATGTGCAATACACATAATTGTCAATGTGTAAAGCACATTTTTTCTAAAATTAAGTCATGCAGTTCGGGGAGAATTTTCGGAAATTGCGCAGACAAAGCGGGTTTTCGCAAAAGCAAGTGGCCGACGCGCTCGGTATTCGTCAGTCAAATATAAGCGACTGGGAGAATGACGTTTCTCGCCCGGACTATGAGAAACTCATCGCGCTTTCCGAGCTATACGAGGTCTCGCTCTATGAACTTTTGGGGCTCGATGCGCCGAAGGTTTTTTAATTTTTGCTTCAAGCGCTTGCGTTTTTACAACGAACGCACTATAATATCAACCGACAGCCCCAATCCCCCTCCCTTCGCTTTATCACGCGTCATTCTGAGCGTAGCGAAGAATCCCGAACAACGAAGTCCGATATCCCCCCCCCGTTCGCGGGGAGGGGGATACAGGGGGTGGGACGCTGTAAATTACGGCGCGGAGCAAAACCACGCTTTTGCGGCAGCGCACACAATTTGCCGCATACTTGCGGCTTACTGACTTTGAGAACG
>CANRFK010000111.1 GCA_947629875.1 uncultured Clostridia bacterium | reverse complement strand
CCGCCCGCATCGGCGCGTTCCGCGAAATGATCTGCGCGGACACCGTGGAAGAGCGCGAGAAGGCGCTCGCCAAGATCGAGCCCATGCAGCAGAAGGATTTTGAGGGTCTCTTCGAAGCGCTCGGCGGACAGCCCGTCACCATCCGCTTCCTCGATCCGCCCCTTCACGAGTTCGTTCCCACCGAGGAGGCCGATATCGAGGCGCTCGCCAATGCGCAGGGCAAGACGGTCGCGCAGATCAAGCAGATCATCTCCGACCTGCACGAGTTCAACCCGATGATGGGCCACCGCGGCTGCCGTCTCTGCGTCACCTATCCCGAGATCGCCGTCATGCAGACGAAGGCCGTCATGAAGGCCGCCATCGCCGTCGCCAAGCGCCACAAGGATTGGAAGGTCGTGCCCGAGATCATGATCCCGCTCACGGGCGAAGTCAAAGAGTTCAAGTTCGTCAAGAACATCGTCGTCGAGACGGCGGAAGAGGTCATCAAGTCCAAGCACAAGAAGATCAAGTACGAAGTCGGCACGATGATCGAGATCCCGCGCGCGGCGCTCACCGCAGGCGAGATCGCCAAGGAAGCGCAGTTCTTCTGCTTCGGCACCAACGATCTCACGCAGATGACCTTCGGCTTCTCCCGCGACGACGCAGGCAAGTTCCTCAAGGCCTATTACGAGAACAAGATCTATGAGAGCGATCCGTTCGCGCGCCTCGATACGACGGGCGTCGGCAAACTCATGGAGATGGCGGTGAAGAGCGGCAAGAAGGCCAACAAGAAGCTCCACTGCGGCATCTGCGGCGAACACGGCGGCGATCCTTCGTCCATCGAGTTCTGCCACAACATCGGGCTCAACTATGTGTCCTGCTCGCCGTTCCGCGTTCCCACGGCACGCCTCGCGGCCGCGCAGGCCAACATCAAAAATCCGAGGAAGTAAACCGACTGCCGACGATTTGAAAAACCGCAAAATTTGTGACATGGGGCTTGATTCCATCCGGGATCGAGCCCTTTTTTATTTCGAAAACCGACAGGAGAATTTGCGAAAAACTCTTTTTCCGCATGACTTGAAATGCGCGATAAAAAGAGATATAATATATTAACGTTAACTCTTGATAAAGTTCAAAAGGGAAAGGAATATGGGCAAGTGTATCATTTGCGGGCGTGAGATCGATGAGGAATGCGAGGAGCACATCATACCGTACGCGCTGGGGAACAAGCATTTTGTGATAAGGACGGTATGTAAAAGCTGCAACTCTTTCATGGGCGAAAAAATCGATGCCGAAAACAGCAATTCGTTCCTTGCCAAATCGATGAGATCGCAACATGGAGTAAAGGGGCGTTCCAAGAAGTTGCCCAATCCTTTCGAAGAGGGAGAAACGAGCGACGGGTGCAGAGTCAGGCTGTCGCAGGATCTCAAACCCCGACTCGTGCCGAATGTTACGAGGGTGGAAAATGGTTACCGGATCCGCGCTTCCTCCCGGGAGGAGGCGCTGGATATCATTGAAAAAATCCATTTACGCCGTGGGAAGGGGCCGCTAACGGAAGAAGAAAAGCAAACGCTATGCGCGCAAATGCAACCGGCCAAAACGCAGCCCACAATTCAGTTTTCCGTCGAACTGAACATTGAAAAGTTCTATCTGGAACTCATCAAGATCGCCTTTGAAACATTGTATTATCAGGAAGGGGAGAAGATCCTGTCGGAGGGCTCCATATCAAATTTGCAAAAAATCTTGTATGACTATCTCTACCGTGATAGGTATGATAAGGAGCTGGTCGAGGGCACGATCGGCCTTCTGCCCGAAAACGGCGAAGCGGGAATGGGCAACTTTTTATCGGGAGTCAAAAACCTATTCAAGGACGACGTAGTTCATTTCGTATCTGTGATGAGCGAAAATAATGAGCTGATCGTAATGGTAGCCGTCGGGGGAATGCTGAACGGCGCAGTAAAAATACCGGTGACCGACAGTCGCAAATATCAAACAAAAATGTACTTCATTTGCTATCCGAGCGGAAGTGTGTGCGTGATTTAGGAAGCAGAAAAAACAACTTGATCGGATAAACGAGATCCCCCCGCGGCGGGGAAACGAAAGACAAAAGGAGAAAAAATTATGGATGCCAACCTTATCAATTCACAGGCAATCGGTTTGAGCTGCAGGATCAACTGCGCGTTGCGCAATATAATATGCCATCACGGAGGTTGCCGTATGCAGGAGCCCGATTATGTAGCGATGCTTACGTATTTTTTTACGCCACATCTGGAAGATATTTTGGCAAAAACTTTTCCGCAATACACATTTGAAGTGGGGGGCGTTTTTTGCCATCAAAGCCCGCTCGTGTCGTATTCCGGCGGTGGCAAAAACCCCGAACTCGGCGATCTTCTCTTTGTGTATGCAGAGGAAGATGATGCCGGACAGGTACAATACAATTCGCTGCTGCTGCAAGCCAAAATAATTCGGGACAAATACCCCAAAAGTGTAGATCCGAATGAGCAGCATCAACTTTATTTGTATCAGAATTGGCCAAAATTCACTTATGTGCGACCGCCCGAATTGGCAAATTTGCCGGATCCGACAAGAGACATTCAACCCAAGGCGATCAACGACGGCGCACAATATCTGCTGATCGATCCGCAGAACAGCGGTTGCCGCTGTGGCGGTTGCTGTTTTTGCCGCAAGAAAAAGAGGTGCAGCGGCATCGTAACAAAAGATTGCGAGAAAGAGTTTTTTATGGGCTGCGCCGTCCCGGCACAGACATTGATCGTGGATAAGTGCCTTTCGTGGGAGTTGTTGGATTTTTTGAAATTCAAGGCGGGCAGAACGTTCGAGGAGGATCCTTTCAATACGCAAGATGATTGGACAAAGATGATATGGGATCTGCTGGTCAACGGTTGCAGGGTATATAACAGAACAAAAATAAAGCACGCAAACAAAAAACGCGGCGGGTTTGCTTCAAGCGGCGACTTTGCCCAATCGAAATTTGCAAAAACGTTGAGCGATGCGGTGAAAAAAATTTACGGCACGGAGGACGTCGGTTTTCGGGAAGATTTCCCCGAAGGGGAGGGCGGCGTGTCGGTCATCGTGATCGAAAGCAAACCGAACAAACAAGATGGGGCAAGGCCGAGATGACGCGGCGCGAAAAATGTCGGACGAGAGCCCGGTGAAAAAATTCGAGCCTAAAAACGAGGGGCCGTTCCGGAGGGGACGGCCTCTCCGATTGTTCGGAGAAAAGAAGATGAAAGCATTTGCCGCCGATGAGGAAGGCGCCCGCGGCCATAGCCGCGGGCGCCTTTTATCACGGAACGATCTTTCCTATTTCTTCTCCGCCTTTCCCTTGCCGCGCTCCATGGGGTTCATGAGGTCGCCGAGTTTCACGAGCGCGTTGGAGATGGGGAATGCCGCCAAGACGATGACGAGGATATAGAGGACTTGCTGGAAGTTGAGGGTCACCGTGTCCCAATGGTCGTAGACGAGGTTGCCGAGCACGGGCACCGCGAGCATCAGAATGGTGATGCCGAGGGAGACGGCGTACGTTGCGACGCGGAGAAGGTTCATGGGCTGCAAAATGCGGAAGAGCATCACCATGCCGCCGAACGTCACCGCGAGCATCATGAGCGGATTGATGAGCGATTCCACCCTTCCGTTTATGACCGTCTGCGTGGTGAGCGGCCCGAGCCCGTACGATTCGGGCATGAACCGCACGCCGAGGAACACCGCGAGCACGCACAGAATGAGCGTGACCGCCCCCGGGATACTTCGGGATAGGACGTACGGGATAAATTTCCCCTTCACGCGCTCCTTGTTGGGTTGCAGCGTGATGATGAAGGAGGGCAGCGCCGCCACGAAGGTCTCGAAGATCAGCATGTTGTTGGTCTTGAAGAAGTACTGCGAGCGGATGGCGACGCAGAAGATGGCAAGGAGGGTGATGAACAGCGTCTTCATGATGTAGAGGGACGCCGACGACTTGATGTTGTTGATGACGCGCCGCCCCTCGTACACGACGGAGGGG
>CANRFK010000110.1 GCA_947629875.1 uncultured Clostridia bacterium | reverse complement strand
GAGTTACTTTGTCTACCTCATCGGCTTTAGCCTCCTTAGAACCACGCGACTATCGCGTGGTTTTCTTTTAACAAAAAGACCTCCCGCAGGAGGTCTCTTTCGTGCTTCAAAGAAAGTGCCTGTAAAAAACCGTTTACCACGGCAATCCGTTCGGGAACGTCACATTCTGTCCGCCGAAAGTGAGCGTAAATCCCGTTTTCCATACTATGTTTCCGTCGATCTGTTCGCACCATGCAGCAACGAGCTTTCCATCCTTAAATTTTAACGTAAAGGTCGTTTCGTCCACAGCCGCGAATTCTTTGTTGACTTTTTCCAACAACTCCCTGTCCGTAAAAACATAACCCTTCTGTTCCTCATCGTATTTTGCAAATTCGAGAACAGACGTGTGCTCTTCAAAAAAGGGATCTCCTTGCTCTTTCAAAAGCCCAAAGTGCGAATAGTTGAAAAACGGAACCATAAGTGCAATGGCTACGGTACTGTCCAGACCCAAATCGTTTGACCAAACTTTCAGGGGATCCTCCCCGGCGTCCAAGCCTTTTGACTCTGTGAGTTTGCCGACGTGCAACAATATCCCCTGTTTGCTGTACTTTAAGTACTCTTCAAACTTCGTTGCGACTTTTTGCACAGAACCTTCTTCATCTTCGTCAGGAAATTCGCCGACATCCTCATAAAAGGAATGATATTTCCCCATATCGAATGCGAACGAACAGTTCTGTCTTTGATATCCCTCTCCTTCCGTAAGCGTAATATTATAAAAAAAGTCCACCTTAAAATTTTGGTCTTGGGCGAGTTTCAGGTCACTGCTGAACGCGCCTTCGGTTTCGACGATGTCGTCATCATCGTTGGGATGCCAATACGGAAACTCCGCATACGTCTCTGTCGGATCGTCCTCGCCATCGAAGTCGAAGACATAGGTGAACGTATCCCGCATCGCCTTATCCCACTGCTCGTCCGTCCCGATCTTGTCCGAAACGATAGTTTCGGGATCGGCGGGATCCGTCTCCGTGCCCCCGCTCTCGCAACAGGCGGAAAGTCCGCAAACCGCAAGTCCCATCGCCCCCGCCATACAAAGTGCAATAATTTTTTTCATTGTCTCCTCCCGCTTTGACACAGTTACTGTATCATATTTCTTTTCATTATACGCATTCTGTATAATGTTGTCAAGGATTTTACGGAAAATTCGGTATGGAATTAAAGGAAAGTGTCGGGGAAAAATTACGGGAGCGGAGGCAGCAGTTGCACCTTACGCAACGGGAAGTCGCAGCGGCGCTCGGCGTGGCGCAACCCGTATATCAACGGTTTGAAAAGGGCATCTATGAGTGTAGCTATACGCAACTCGCGCAACTGTGTAAACTTTTCGATATCTCCGCAAACTATTTGCTCGGTATTTCCGATTATTGATCCTCTTCCCTTCCGCTTATGAAAAGAGACCTCCCGCAGGAGGTCTCTTTCTTTTCATTCTCAAACGCCCGTCCGTTTCCATTGGAGGGTGTAGAGCGGCGCCTTGAACATGCTCGCCGCCTTTTTCTGCGTCGCGTAGTCGTCGTTATCCGCGCCGCCGAACACCGAGGCGTCGGCGTACACTCTGCCGATGAGGGGCGAGTAGCAGAACCAGCTCTTCCCCGCGCCGCGGAAGTTGACCCTGTCAAGCCCCGTGCAGCCCTCGAATATGTGTTCGCCGAGGAAAACGACCGTCCCGGGCACGACGACGTAGCGGAGCTCGGTAAAGCCCTCGAACGCATTGGGCGCGACGACGCGCGTCCCCTCCGCGATCTCGACCTGCTTCGCGCTCCCTTCAAAGGTCTCGCCGCTGTATTTCACATACGCGGCAAGGTCGGCCTCCTTGGCGGCGACGAGCGCCACGGGCGTCCCATCCACGTCTTTGAGATAGAGCACGCCGTTCGTCCAATTGTCGGGGTCATCGTAGAAAGCCGTCCCCTTCACGACGTTTGCGCCGATGGAGAGGAGCCCGCTCCCCTTTTCAAAGGTGATGCTCGTGAGCTGCGCACAATTCTCGAAGGCGCCCGCCCCGATGGTCGTGACGCCCGCGGGGATGACGATGCTCTCGATGTCCGAACCGCGGAATGCGCCCGCGGGAATGACCGTCGCCGCCGCGGGAATGGTGAGTTCGCCGCTCTCGCCCGCAAAGGTGAGCGCCGTTGCGATGTGCATGGGGCTCGCCTCATTGTTGTCGAAGCGGATGCCGAGGTACTCTTCGAATGTGCCGCCGAACACGACGGTCGCAAGGCTATCGCACCCCTTGAAGGCGTCGCGGTCGATGGCCTTGATCGTGGCGGGAAGTTCGATCTGCGTCAAATATTTGCAGTTCATGAACGCCTCTGCGCTGATGGAGACGACGCCCGCGTTCACCTTGTAGACGCCATCCGTCCCCGTAAGCGACTCCCGCGCGCGGATGAGGTGCTTGCCGATATAGAGCACGTCGCCCACCCAATGCTCGGAGGCGTTGAAATACGCCGTATCCATAAAGGCGTGATCCTCTATTTCCGTCACAAGTTCGGGGATCTCGATGTCGGCGAGCAAGGTGCAGCCGCGGAAGGCCTGCGCCCCGATGTATTGCAAAGTGCTCGGCAGAATGGCGTTCGTGAGCGCAGTGCACCCGTAGAATGCGTTGCTCTCGATGCGGTTCAAATTGCAGTCGCCGACGTCCTTTTCGCCCGGCGTGTGCCCCGCGAAGTACACCTTTTCAAGGCTCGTGCAGCCGTAGAACGCGCTGTAACTGATATAGGTGAGCGAGAGCGGGAGCTCCACTTCGGTGATGTAGCGGTTGCCGAAGAAGGCGTCCGTGCCGATGCCGACGACGGGAACTTCGCCGTGTCCGTCGATGTTCACCTTTTCGGGAATGATGATCTTGGGCGTATTGATGTTGTAGGAGATGCCGTCCTTGACGCCGCGGCTGACCCGCGCCTGCGTGCCGCCCGAGCCCGTCTCGAACGTATAGGTGAGGCCGTCCACGCCGCACACCGTACAGATGTTGGACTCGGAGAAGTCGTGCGCCACGGCCACCGTCTCGCCGCAGAGATCGCAGCTGCCCGTATGATAGAACTTGCCGGATTCGGTGAAGCGCGTCACTACGTGCCCCGCGGAATTTTTCGTCGTCACCGCGTAACTGTCCTCGCAGGCCGGGCAGGTGAACGTCGTAACTTCGTCCTCCGTGCACGTCGCCGCGGTGAGTTTTTCGGTATACGGGCAATCCTCGTACACCTTCTCTTTGCACCGTTTGCACTCCTGATAGTGCCGATGGTTTGCATGGTCGGCGTGATAGGGCTGACCCGAAAGGTCGTGCCCGAGCCGGGCGATCTCGCCGCCCTCCACCGTGTACTTGCAGTCCTTGCAGATGTCGATGTCCTGCCCCGGTTTTTCGCAGGTGGCGACCTTGTCGGAGGACTGCATCACGCACGGTGCATCCTCACGGTGTCCGCAGCCGTCCCGCCCGCAGACATGGTAGTGCATGGAGGATTCGCCCGAAGTCGTGTCGTCGTGGATCCATGCGCCGTAGCTGTGTCCGAGCGGCTCGCCCTGTTCGACCCTGTTCACCTGTTTGCAGTCGAGGCAGGTATAGACCATCGTCTTGCCGTGCTCGCAGTTTGCCGCCTCCCAAGTCACCGTGTCGTAACGGCAGGCGTAGTACGTTCCCGTGGGACGGGGGCAGCCGTCACGCGTGCACGTCATATAGTGCACATACCTGTTGGCGGCCTCATAGAAGATGGTCGTGTACTTAATGGAACCGTCCTCGTTCCGCGCCCATTCATGGCCGAGCGCATCCACTTTGTCGCCCGGATAGGTATTTTTGCACGTCGTGCACGCGTAGTTGGTATAGCCCGACGTCGTGCACGTCGCCGCGACAGAATCGCCCGTGACGCTCTTGTCGCACGTCTCCACTTCGGGGAAATCGGGATCTTCCACGTGCCCCGCGTTGGAGCACGTACGCCTGTGCTGCCGCACGACGGTCGCCGCGCCGTCCGCATCGCGGAGGCTCGCGTCATACGCGTCCACATCGAAGTACCAACTGCCGAAGTTGTGCCCGAGGGGCGAACCCTCGTCGTGCTCGTATTCATAGTTGCAGGTCGGGCAGGTGTGCACGTGGTGCTCGGCCTTGGTGCACGTCGCCGCCGTCTTGACGACGTCGAAGACGCACG
>CANRFK010000109.1 GCA_947629875.1 uncultured Clostridia bacterium | reverse complement strand
ACGTCGGAAAAGACGGGGATCTTCGTCCCCTCGGCGGCGGGCACAAAGAACCCGCACGCCGCCATGAGGCAAAAGAGGCCGCACATCTTCAAAGTGACCGTCTTGCCCCCCGTATTCGCGCCGCTTATCACGAGGAAGGAATATTCCCCGCCCAGCCGCACGCTCACGGGCACGGCGGTCTTTTGTTCCAATAGCGGGTGCCGCCCCTTCACAATATCCAGAATGCCCTTGTTGTTGAGTTCGGGCTGTACGCACTTCATGCGGTAGCCGTACTGCGCGCGGGCGTAAAAGGCGTCCATCACGGCGAGCACGGCGGCGTCGCGCTCCAAACTCTCCTTCATCGCGCCGAACGCGCGCGAAAGTTCGGAGAGAATGCGCTCCTCTTCCTCCCTCTCATCGAGGGCGAGGGTGCGGAGCTCGTTGTTCATTTCAAGCACCTCTTCGGGCTCGATGAACAAGGTTGCCCCCGTCTGCGAGCGGTCGTGCACGAAGCCGCGCACGTTGCGCTTGTATTCCATCTTGACGGGGAGCACGTACCTGTCCCCGCGCATAGTCACGATGTCGTCCTGCAAAAATTTGCGCTCGTCGCCCGAGAGGTACTGCATGAGCCTTGCGCGGATGCGCTCGCCGAGTAGCCGCATCTCATGGCGGATGGTGAAGAGCTTGTCGCTCGCCGTGTCCGCGAGTTCGTTCTCGCCGCGGATCTTCTCCTCCACGTCCTTTTCGAGCCGTTCGTCATAGATGAGCCGCTCGGCGAGCTCCTTCATGCCAACGGCCTCCCCCTCGGGAAGCGCGCACACCGCGCGGTGGGCAATGCGCGCCGAGCGCATGAGGGCAGAGAGGTCTACAAGTTCCTTGCACGAGAGCGTCGCCCCCTTCGCGGCGCGCTCCAACCTGTCCTCGATCGGGGGAAAGGCCTCGATGCCGCCCGCGCCCAGTTCAAAGAGGAGCCGCCGCGCCTCCGCGGTGAGCGAGAGCAGCCGCCCCGCCTCCCGGAAATTTGCCGTGGGCTCCGCGGAAAGGAGGAGCCGCCTGCTCTCTTCGAGCACGCAAAACTGCCCCGCCTGCGCGAGGATCTTGTCGAGTTCCAGCCGTTTTGCGCTCTCCGTCATAAAAAACTCCTGTCGAAATGCCCGCGGGTCGCCCCGGGGACGTCGGTATCTCCCTTTTTTGCCCTTGAAAGCCAAACCCGCGCGTCGCCGAGCGAGCCGTCTACAAGCACATTTCCGCCCCCATCCGCCGAAAGCGGCGCGCAGTTGTACACTTCAAAGCGGCACGCGCCCCCCATCCGGTAGCGGCGCAGGGGAAACTTTCTGCCCGCCTCGTCCGTCATCGTGTACCGCCACCGCCCCTCGCAGGTAGCGCATTTCTTCCCGAACGGGCAGTAACAGAGATCCATGTTTTTGATGTTTCCGTAGGCGAGGCAGAACGCCCCGTCCGCCATGAGCGCCCGCTGTTCGGCGCCCGAAATTTCCTTTGATAGGACGAAATATTCCGCCCCCGCATCCCTCACGCCCGCAACTGCAAAGCGGTTGGTGAGGTTGAACCCCGCCCCCGCGAACAGTTTCAGGCGGTACTTCTCCGCGAGGGCGATGCCGTACGTCCCCTCGCAGTAAATTCCCTCGAAAAACGGCAATACATTGGCGATTTCCGCCTCATCCTTCGCCGTAAAGAAGGGCGGCAGATAGAGGTAGGCGGCGCGCTTGGGGCGCTCTATATGCGCGTAGTCGCGCGGCTTTACAATGCAGATGTCGGCGTCCGTCTCCCCCTCTGCAATGGCGGCAACTCCGCGCCCGCTCCGCTTCTCCACCCCGCACTGCGGAAGGGAGAGCGCCAGCGGCTCGCGCCGGGGAGCAAGATATGTAGCGAGCGCCGAGTAGAAGGCGCGGCGGAAGGCGTTGAGCGCGCCGAAGGTCAGAAACGCGCCCTCCGTCTCCACGGTGATGTGCGGCTCCAAGGGCAGGCCGTCGGTTTTCAGAAAACAGGAAATAACATTGTCCGCCGTGAGGGGCGCGCGCCGCGCCTCGGGCACGGGCATGTCCCCCTCAAACGTCAGCCCCTCGCACGTCGCGCGGGGCTTCTCCCCCGCCACAATGCGCAAAAACACGCAAACGTTGCGCTTTTTCTTGTCGGAGAACAGCCGTTCGGCCGCCCCGCTGTCCGTCGTCAGGCGCACCTCGTCGCCCGCAAGCAACTTCTTTTCGGAGGAAAGCAAGAACCCCCCGCGCGCGGGCAACAAAAAACTCGCGCCGCCCACTTCCAGACCGCCGCGCAGAATTTTGAAGGCGTCGCCCCGCCGCCCCGCGTACTCCGAGCGGCAAAAATACCGCCCGCCGACGAGGGAAACTTCCCCCACCTTCTCGCCGATGTGTCCCTGCACGTTGCGGGAGAGAAGGCTCGCATCCTGCCCGAAGGCGAGCCCTCTTGTGTAGTCGCCGCGGTTGTAGGCGCGCGTCAAATCCGAAAACTCCGCCTGTGCGTCCCTCCCCGCAAGCAGGGCGCGGTAGTACTTCACCGCCGCGGCCACATATTCGGGGCGGCGCATCCGCCCCTCGATCTTGAAAGAGACGGCGCCCGCCGCCGCAAGTTCTTCTATCTTCTCCCCCACGGAGAGGTCGGAAAGGGAGAGGGCGTAGGCGAGTTTTTCGCACCCCATCCCATCAATTTTGTATTTCATGCGGCAGGGTTGCTTACATCTGCCGCGGTTGCCGCTGTTGTTCCCCGCGAAAGAGGAGAAGTAGCACTGCCCCGAAAAACAGGTGCAGAGAGCCCCCTGCACAAAGACCTCCGTCTCGATGACCTTCGAAATGGCGGCGATCTCCCCGATGGGCGTCTCGCGGGCGAGCACCGCGCGGGAAAAACCGTAGCGCTTTGCGATCTCCGCGCCGTACACGTTGCAGCAGCCGCCCTGTGTGGAGAGGTGCAGCACCATTTCGGGGTACAGTTTTTTGAGTTCGTGCCCCAAGAAGATGTCCTGCACCAAAAGAGCGTCCGCGCCCGCATTCCACGCCGCAACGGCGGCCGCGAAGAAGTCGTCCGTCTCGCTGTCCTTCACGAGGGTATTGAGGGCGACGTACACCTTCGCGCCCAAGAGATGGGCATACGCCGTCACGCGGGAGAGGGCGGAAACGTCAAAATTTTCCGCCGCCGAGCGTGCGGAAAACCGTGTGAGGCCGAGATATACGGCGTCCGCGCCCGCATCGAGCGCCGAATACGCCGCTTGTTCATCCCCCGCGGGGGCGAGAAGTTCGTATTTCATCTTCCGATGGTGCGCTGGATGAGCTCCTGCGCCGCGTCATAGCCCATGCTCTTCAGGCGGTAGTTGCGCGCCGCCACCTCGATGAGGATGGCGAGGTTGCGCCCGGGGGAGACGGGCACGGTGATGCGGGGCACCTGCACGCCGAGAATGTCGTCGAAGTCCCCGTTTCCGCCGATGCGGTCGTACTCCTTGCCCTGCTTCCAGTGTTCGAGGAAGATCTCGAGATCCACCTCTTTCTCGCCGAGCACCGAGCCGGAGCCGTACATATTCTTCACGTTGATGATGCCGATGCCGCGCAGCTCCATGAAGTAGCGGATGCGCTCGGGCGCGGAGCCCACGAGCCCCTTTTCGATGCGCTTGATGACGACGGAGTCGTCGGCGACGAGGCGGTGTCCGCGCTTTATAAGCTCCATGGCGGTCTCGCTCTTGCCGACGCCGCTCTCCCCCACGAGCAAGATGCCCGCGCCGAACACATCCAAAAGCCCGCCGTGGATGGTGGTGACGGGCGCAAGCAGCCGCCCCAAGTAGAGGCACAAATCGGCCATGATGCTCGTCGTCATCTTGCTCGTGCGGAAGACAGGCGTACCCGTCCGCCTTGCATTCTCCATGAACTCGGGCAAAACGGGCAGGTCGCGCGCAAAGATGACGCAGGGGATCTCCCCGCAGTCGAAAAGTTTTGTGATCTTCTCCGCGCGTTCCCCCTCGGAGAGCGAGCGCATATACTCGTGCTCGGTGAGCCCGATGAGCATGATGCGCTGCGATTCATAAAAATTGAAGAACCCCGCAAGCCGCAGCCCGGGTCTATCCACGCTCGTATTGGTCAGCGTGATGATCCCCCGCCCCGCGTATAAGAGTTCGAGGTTGAGGTCAAAGGCAAATTGGTCGAGCATGACGGTCTCTTGCGGCAAAAACGTATCGTTCATCCTAAT
>CANRFK010000108.1 GCA_947629875.1 uncultured Clostridia bacterium | reverse complement strand
CTCGGGCTCAGGCTCGGGTTCAGGCTCGGGAGCGGGTTCGGGCTCGGGCTCGGGCATGGGTTCGGGCTCCTCATAGGACGCATCGTATCCGTCGTCATACGCCGCGGTGTCGTACATGTCCTCGGGCGTCTCGGCTGCGTACACGGCTTGGTTTGCGCCGCCGCGCGCGAGGATCGCGCCCACGATGGAGAAAATAAACCCGATCACGGTGAGGGCAAGCCACCCGATGGTGCAGTAGAGCTGCGTCCCTTGGAAGAGGGTGGAGGAGTTTTCCATGACGAATGCGACCGTGACGAGCGCCGCGCCCACGAGCATGAGCGCAAAGCGGACGCAGTCAAACGCATAGTGTTTGGGCGAAGCGATACGGATCGCCGAGACGACGATATTGAACGCAATGACCGCTATAAAGATGAGGGAAGCGATCTTGATGAACGCTTCGCTCTTGAAGGAGAGGATGTCCGGAACCGCGACCACGGCCGTCACCGTCCCCGGATAGCTGAAGAGGAAGGCGGCAAGAAGGGGGACGATCAGCATGATCACATTGGTGAAGAGCCGCCCCTTGGAGGCAACGGCGCCGATGCAGAGCAACAGGAGGGCGGCGGCCGCCACCGTGGCGGTGGGGATGTCGCAGATGCCGAGCGCGGGCTTTGTCGCCAAGAAGAGCGTAGCGGCTCTGCTCTCCAAGAAGTAACTCCACAGGAACAGCCCCGCATAGGTGAGGAAGACGAGGACGCCCGAGGTGACCGCCGCCTTTTTCGCGCGCCTTCCGGAGGCGAGCGCGACGATGAACGTGATGATGGAGACGATGGCCGTCACGGCGAGCGCGGCGACGAGCAACAGCTGTACGGTGTTGGTCAAAATGTTTGCCATGCCGCCCGAGAACAGGGCGGAGAACTGCGTTGCCAAAGTCTTCACATACGCGATCATATAGCCCGCGAGGGAGCCCTCGAGCGCGGCATATCCGCCGTACTCCGTGAACGCACCGACGGGTGTGAAAGCGGCAACGACTTTGGAGAGCATGCCCAAAAAGAGCCCGCCCACGCCGAGCAGCATGAACAGGACGGCGAGCACGCGCCAACCGGCGGAACGAACCGCTTCGGGCTCCTCGGAGGGTACCATGTCCGAGATCGAACCGTAGTATCCTTCGTCGCCCCATTGATTTTGGTTTTGATATAGATCCATATTGATGAAACTCCCGATTGCTTTATAATTTGTGCGGAAGCAATGTTCGCCAATCGTGATTATTATAGCATCCTTTATATTTTGTGTCAACACGCTCATCAAAAAAAACAAAAATTCCGCAATTTTTGTGCAATTTCTCCGAAGCGGGCATTGCACTTTGTGAAAAATGGCGGAAAATCGTGCAATTTTTTGCACAAAATTCAACTCGCAGAGAAGAAGCAAACGAAAACTCTTGCTATTTCATCGCGGACATGGTATAATCGTTTTACGTCAAAGGCGGAAAAATCGGCAGAGATCCGCTTTGGGAGAGCGTCTTATGAGCGATGTGAATTCCGAACTGAAACAACTCTTGAAGGACATCCGTGAAAAGACGGGCGCGGAGGTGCGCCTCGCCCCCGAAGGCGGGGAGGAGACCCCCTTTCTGCTCAACGACGGCGGCAGGGAGATCCCCGCATGGATCGCAGGCACGGGCGCCGCGGCCGAGCGGGAAGCGCGGCTCGTGAACTACCTTCTCTCCGACGCGGAGGGCAAGCGCCCCGCCCGTGGCAGGAGGGGAGAACTCAAAAATATTCTGCTCGGGGAGGGGGGAGATTGGAACGCGTTCCGCTTCCTCACCAAGCACAATTGTGCAGATGGGGTGTGTTTTTCGCTCGAAGTCGTGCCCGACAGGCGCATGTCCGAGGCGGCGCAGCACATCGAACGCTGCCTCGACGGGCGGGATATGAGCGTCGTCATGGACGATATGCGCATCGCCGTCGTGCGGTTCTCCGAGGAGGGGCAGTCCGCCTATGAGTTCGGGCAATTCCTCTCCCAGTCCCTCTATGAGGAGACGGGCATCCGCGCGAGCGTGGGCATCGGGTGCGAGGTGAAGTCCTTCTCCGAGATCGCCCTCTCGTACAACCAGGCGGCCGCGGCCGTGCGCATGAGCGGCATTTTCCACGCATCGGGGGAAGTGCACTCCTACCGCGAGTATCTCCTCGTGCGCCTTTTGGAGGACGTGCCCCGCGCCAAACTCGCCGAATATATGGAACAGTTCCGCATCGAGGGAGCGGCGGAGATCCTCGAGGACGAGGACATGGCGGCGACGGCGGAGGAATTTTTGGAGAGCAGCCTCAACATCTCCGAGACGAGCCGCAACCTCTACATGCACCGCAATACGCTCATGTACCGCCTCGATAAAATAGAGCGGCTGACGGGGCTCAACATCCGCAAATTTTCCGACGCGGTCACCTTCCGCGTCATCACAATTCTGTATAAATTGTCGCAATCATAGAGGAGAATAACATGGAGAGAGAGGAACGGGAAGCGCAAAAAAGCGAAAACGTTGTGAGTTTTGCGCAGACATCACGGAAGAAAATGCTTGTGGGCGCGATATCTGTCATCGTCGCCCTTCTTTTTCTCGTCGCGTCGTTTTTCATCGGCTTTGCGGTGGCGCGTAGGGAGACGGACGAACAGGAGCGGAGCCTCCTCTGGATGATCGACAGGGTGGAGGAGAACTACCACGACGAAGTTTCGCGCGACGAACTCTTCGACCGCATGTACGACGCCTTGGCGCTCGACAAGTTCTGCACCCACTACACGCCCGAGGAGTACGAGGAACTTATCAACAGCAGTAACGGCCTCAACGAGGGGTACGGCGTTACGTTCACGTCGGTTAGCGGCGCGGTGCGCATCTACCGCGTCACGGGCAATTCCCCTGCCGACCTCGCAGGCCTCAAAAAGGGCATGTATCTGTACGAAGCGGACGGCGCAGAGCCTGTGAGCGGCAGCGCGGCGAACGAATATCTCGGCGAACGGGAGAGCGTGACGCTCACCTGCGGCTACGAAGCGGACGCAAGCGACGCCCAACCTTATACCCTGCACCGCGCGGCGTATCATGCTGCATACTGCTACTATGCGGACAGCGAAAATACCTACCGCTTCCGCGGCGAGACGCCGACGCTCACCGTGGCGGGAGAGGGACTTTCGGGGCTCCCCGCGGACACCGCATACATTGCGCTCATCCAATTCGAGGGGCACGCCGCCGAGGAGTTCGAGGCCTGCCTGTCCCTCATGAAAGAGCGCAGCAGAAAGCACCTCATCCTCGATCTTCGGGGGAATGGGGGCGGATATCTCTCCATTCTCTGCGGGATCAGCGCCCATCTTCTGCGCAACGCCGAGGGGAAGAACCCCCTCGTCACGCAGGCGCGCTTCCGCAGCGGGGCAACGGAGAACTACTGCGCGAGCGGCAACGATTTTTCAAATTTCTTTGAGAGCGATGCGCGGATCCGCGTGCTCGCCGACGAAAATTCGGCATCCGCTTCGGAGGCGCTCATCGGCGCGCTCATTTCCTACGGCACCTGCGGGTACGGGGATATCTACCTCCGCAAGGGGGGGAAGGCGATCGCCAAGACGTACGGAAAGGGCGTGATGCAGTCCCGCTTCACCGCGCCCGACAACAACGCACTGCGCCTGACCGTCGCCGATATCTATTGGCCGAACGGCAGGTGCATCCACGGCGTCGGCATCACGGAGGAGGACGGCGCAGTGCCCGTCTCCGCGCCCCTACTGCCGAACGGGACGGATGAATTTTTGGAGAAATTTCTCGCAACGCTTACTTAAATCTCACAACGCTTTAAGTATTCTTCGAGAATGTTGAGGGAGCCGTCCTGTTCGGGTCGGTTCTCTTTTTTTGCCGCGGGCGGTGCGGATGGGCTCCCGGCGGGTGCGGCTTCCGCCGTGCTGTTCTGTTTGAGGACGGCCGAGAGGAGCTCGCGGTTCTCCTTGTAGAAGCCGAGAAAACCCTTGAGCGTATCTTTGAGGGCAGGGTCTTTTTCGAGCATAACGAGTAAAAGCAGCAAGATGAGCGTATCCATACCGCCATTGTATTCGGCGAACACAAAAGCCGTGCCTTTCATAGAATGGGAAGAGAGGTGTCTATGAGAGATTTCGCAAGTTACGAAGGCGCCCCCAAGGATACGCAGGCGTGGATGGACGAGGCGAACGCCGTCGCTGCGCAGTATGCGGGAAAGGGGGAGAACGAAATTTTGCGCGCCATCTATGCGCGCGCGGTGGAGGGAAAGCGGAACGG
>CANRFK010000107.1 GCA_947629875.1 uncultured Clostridia bacterium | reverse complement strand
CCGTCGCCGAAGAACAGGGAGAGCCCCCACCCGACGACGGTGATGGGAAAGATGACGCCCGTCGCCGCATTGCCGAGATACCCGACTTTGCTGTTCCCGACGAAAATTTGGTCTACGATGTTGTAGAGACAGGAGATGACGAGCGAGAGAATGCAGGGCACGGCAAACTTCAAGAGAAGTTTCCCCACTTTTTCTTTGCCCAAATAATCAGTGTTTTGCATAATACCTCCAAGTACAGCCACACAGGACTGCCGCCGAAATCTTGCAATTTGTTCGGCTGCCGAACGGCATTCGGCGGCTTTTTCATGAAGCAAAACGGCACAAGCCATCGCCTGTGCCGTAAAAAAACGACACACGCAACCGCTCCCGTACCGTAATCAGATTTACGCGCGAAAGCGCCACATGTGTCGTTAAGCTCTATGAAATTGAACGGGAATATTATAGCCGAACGCGCGGGAAAAGTCAAATCCCTTGCCCGCCTCTCCCGAAAAAATTTGCATGAATTTTCCGCAAATTTTCTCTCGCGTCGAGCCCTTTCGCCCGGAAGGTTGGGGGCAAACCTATTCCACCGTCACCGATTTGGCGAGGTTGCGCGGCTTGTCGGGGTCGTTGCCGCGGGCGAGGGAGAGGTAGTACGCGAGCGCTTGCAATGGAATGACGGCGACGGCAGGCGAAAATTCCTCGGGGCAGGCGGGGAGCAAAACCGAGGCAAAGACCTCCTTGCGGGCGCGGAGTTCTTCAAAGCGGGTGACGAGGAAAATCTTCGCGCCGCGGGCGTAAACTTCGTGCACGGCATTCATCGTCTTTTCGGCGAGCTCCCTCTGCGTGACGACGGCGACGACGGGCGTATTCTTCTCGATGAGGGCGAGCGTGCCGTGCTTTAACTCGCCCGCGGGGTAGCCCTCGCTCGGGAGGTAGGTGATCTCCTTGAGTTTGAGGCTTCCCTCGAGCGCGGTGAAGTAGTCGGCGCCGCGCCCCAAAAAGAACACGCTCTTCGCCGAAAGAAAATGCGCCGTCCACCCGCGCACCTCCTCGGAAACTTCGAGCGCACCCGCGGCGGCTTGGGGAAGTTCCGCAAGAGGCGGAACTTCTCTCCCCTTTTTGGTTGCGAGAAACGCCGCAACGCCGTATAAAAGCATGAGTTGGGCGTTGAAGCTTTTTGTTGCGGCGACGGCGACTTCGCGCCCCGCGTTTGTTAAAAGCACGGCGTCCGAGATGCGGGTGAGCGAGGAATAGGCGACGTTGGTGACGGCGGCAAGAAAGGCGCCCTTCTCCCTTGCTATCTGCGCGGCGGCGAGGGTATCCGCCGTCTCGCCCGACTGGCTCACGGCAAAGCACACTGTATTTTGGGGCACGATGGGATCGCGGTAGCGGTATTCGCTCGCGATGCTCACTTCGCACGGCACGCGGCAAATTTTTTCAAAGGCATACGCGGCGCACAGTCCCGCGTGGTAAGCGGTGCCGCAGGCGACGATTTGGATATACTCTGCGTGACATAGTACTTCGCAGAATGCGGAAAATTGAGAGTTCGACAGAAAATCCACGCTGTTTTTGCGCAAAACGGCGGGAATTTCCGACATTTCCTTGCGCATGAAGTGGCGGTAGCCGCCGAGCGCGGGAGCATCCTCTTTGCAGCTGTACTCCACGGGATGGGGCAAAACGGGGCGAAGATCTTCATCGAAAAATTGTATCTCGCCCGCGTGAAGCGCGGCAAATTCGCCGTCCCCGAGCGAGAAGATCTCCACGCCCTCGGCGGCGATCGCGGGCACGTCGCTCGCAACGAAGAGCCCGCCCTTCTCCCTTCCCACGACGAGCGGGCTGTGCCTTCGGGCGCAGACGATGGTCCCGGGGCAGTCCCCAAAGAGCACGGCGAGGGCAAAGGAGCCTTGGAGCCGCTTGGAAGCCTCACACACCGCGGCGGCAAAATTCCCCTCATAGCAGTCGGAGATGAGGTGGGCGATGACCTCGCTATCCGTCTCGGAGGAAAAAATTTCGCCGCGCGAAAGGCATTCTTCGCGCAGAATGTGGGCGTTCTCGATGATGCCGTTGTGCACGAGCGTGAATTTCCGGTATGTATGCGGGTGGGCGTTTTTTTCGGAGGGCGCGCCGTGCGTCGCCCAGCGCGTGTGCCCGATGCCGCAGTTGCCACGAAGCGCACGGGCGGGTTCGAGTTCCTTCACCCTGCCCTTTTTCTTGACGATATGCAGAATTTTGCCGTCGAACACGGCGATGCCCGCCGAATCGTAGCCGCGGTATTCGAGTTTTTGAAGTCCATCCAAAAGGATGGGCGCGGCGCGCTTTTCCCCCACATATCCCACGATTCCGCACATTATATATTCTCCTCCGCCGCGCGCACGGCGCGCTCGATCATGGCTGCCCCTTCCGCGCAGAGGCGCACATCCTCCGCCTCCACGAGAATGCGGACGACGGGCTCGGTGCCAGAGGCGCGCACGACGACGCGAGCGCCCCTCTCTTCCGCATTGGAAATGGCCGCTTTGACGACCTCGCTTGCAATTGCCGCGCCGCTGTTTTTGGCGGGGACGTTGCGCTGTTCCCGCGACAGGGGGCAAAAGCCCTCCTTGAGGTAGGAGAGCGGGCACTTGCTCTCGGTGACGAGTTCGGCGATGCGAAGGGCGGTGAGGATGCCGTCGCCCGTCGAAGCGTACTTGCGGAAGATGATGTGCCCCGAGGGCTCGCCGCCGAGCATGGCGCCGCTTTTTTCCATCTCCTCATAGACGAACTTATCGCCCACCTCGGTGCGGACGAGGGAGATATTTTCCCGCGCGAGCGCGGTTTCCAGCCCCGCGTTGCTCATGACGGTGGCGACGGCCTCATCCCCATCGAGCCCGCCGCGCTTTTGCATAGCGCGGGCGCAGACGTAGAGAATGCCGTCGCCGTCGAGAAGTTCCCCCTTTTCGTCGGCACAGATACAGCGGTCGCCGTCGCCGTCGAAGGCAAAACCCACATCGAGGGCGCGCTCCTTGACGAGGGCGCACAGCCCCGCGGGGTGGGTGGAGCCGCAGGCTTCGTTGATGTTGACGCCGCTCGGTTCGGCGCCGATGGAGACGACCTGCGCGCCGAGGGCATCGAACACCGCACGCCCCAGAGCCCACGCGCTCCCGTTGGCGCAGTCAAGCCCCACCCGCATGCCGCGAAGAGACGAACGCGGCACGGACAGAAGATAGGCGAGGTAGCGGTTTCTCCCCGCGACGAAATCCACCGTGCGGCCGACATGTTCACCCGTTGCGAGGGGCAAATTTCCGCCGTCGAGGTAGTCCTCGACGAGTTTCAGGACGTCCTCGTTTAGCTTTTCGCCGCCCGCGCCGAAGAGCTTGATGCCATTATCGGCGTAGGGGTTGTGGCTCGCCGAGATCATGACGCCGCAGTCGAAGCCCTCCGTGCGCGTGACGAAGGAGACGGACGGCGTGGTGGTAACATGCAGAAGATAGACGTCCGCGCCCGAGGCCGTCGCCCCCGCCGTGAGGGCGTATTCGAGCATATACGAAGAGAGGCGGGTATCTTTGCCGACGACGATCTTCGCCCTGCCCCCGCCCTTATGGCGCCCGAAATAGCGCCCCAAAAACCGCCCCACGCGAAAGGCGTGAATGGCAGTGAGCCCCTCGTTTGCCCTGCCGCGAAATCCGTCCGTGCCGAAATATTTGCCCAAGATGACCTCCCGCCGCACGGAAAAGGTGCGGCGTTTCAGCGTATGCGGGCGGGGGGGAAAGTTGTGCTTTGCGACTATCTTGGAGACACCCCGATCCCCCGCTCCGCGGGTACTTCCCCCTCAAGGGGGAAGCAAGGGGCGCGAGCGGATAAACAGGCAAAAGACGTGCAAAACGACCCGTTTTCGGGGAAAACGAGCCGTTTATGTGTGACATAGTACTCTATTTAATTGAATTTTTTAAGATTTCATGTACAAAGTGCGGGCGACGGCCTCCTCGTAGCCCCTATAGAGGGACTGAAAATAGGCACGGTTCGTGGAAGGAGAAAAGAGCTTTTCGGCGGCGCGGCGGCGGGAGATGTCCTCCTCCCCCATGAGACCCAAGGAAAGGCAGCAGAGGTACGCGGCGCCGAGCGCGGTGCTCTCCCGCTCCCGCGGCCTACTTGTGGGGACGCCGAGGACGTCGGCCTGAAACTGCATGAGAAAATCGTTGGAACAGGCGCCGCCGTCGCACCGAAGTTCTTTGAGGGCGACCCCGCTCTCCTTCACCATGCAGGAGACGACCTCCTTGGCACTGTACGCGATGCTCTCCAAGACCGCCCGCACGATGTGCGCCCTTGTGGTGCCGCGGGTGATGCCTGTGAGAAGCCCGCGCGCATCGGCGCGCCAATGGGGCGCCCCGAGCCCCGTGAAGGCGGGCACGAAGTAGACGCCGCCCGTATC
>CANRFK010000106.1 GCA_947629875.1 uncultured Clostridia bacterium | reverse complement strand
TACACCGAGGCGTAGCGCACGTAGGCGACCTCATCGAGCTTTTTGAGCCCCTCCATCACCATCTCACCGATCGCCTTGGTGGAGATCTCCTGCTCCATGGAGTTGTAGACCTGCTTGGCGATGTCATCGACGAGATCGTCGATCTTCTCGATGGGAACGGGGCGCTTTTCACACGCCTTGATGATGCCGCGCTTGATCTTATCCTTGTCGAACGACTGCCTGTTGCCGTTGGATTTGACGACCAAAATGGGCGCGACTTCGATGGTCTCATACGTGGTGAACCGCTTGCCGCAGCCCGTGCATTCCCTGCGGCGGCGGATGGTTCTGTCGTCGTCCGCCGAACGGCTATCGATGACTTTGCTCTCCGTACAGTTGCAGAACAAACAGCGCATACGCTCTCTCCTCTTCTTTCGCGTTTTTTCTATTGTAGCATATTCGGCGGATTTTGTAAAGGATTTTTTTTGAGGGGAAGATACACTCGCCTGCCGCCCGCCGCCGACGCATAGCGTCGGCGGCGGGCGGCAGGCTCGGTATGAGGAAAATAAAGTGGTGCGATGATATACACCTCATCCGTCACCTATGGCGACACCTTCTCCTCAGAGGAGAAGGCAAGCCCCCCATTCGGGAAAGGCTCCGCATATTGTATGGTCGCCTTTCCCAAAGACCCCACCCCCCTACCCCCCTCCCACGGAGGGGGCATGAAAGGAAGGCGCCCGAGGGATGGCTCCGTGCGCGGGGCGCATAGGCGAATACACTTGCCCCTCTTGACAAAATTGCGGCGGTGGGATACAATAATCATACGGAAATGCGGCATAATACGGAAACCAAATAACAGAAAGACGGAAACAAAACAAAAAGACCGTATTGCGGCAGCGGTATAAAATGCGTATTACTATGCGTATCAACATGGAATAATGCGTACTGCTGCGTATCAACATGATATAATGCGTATTGCTATGCGCATCAACATGAAATAATGCGTACTGCTGTGCGTATAACTATGAAAGAAAATAAGGAGAAACGCTATGTCATCGTTTGAAGATCTGCGCATCGTGGATAACTTTTACCAGACCTCGTCCTTCTTCCCCATGCCCACCATTTTGGTGGGGACAACATCGGAGGACGGACAGACCAACCTCGGCTCGTACTCGCTGTGCTTCCCCTACTACATCGCGGGGAAGGACTACTACGCGATGATCCTCGAATGCCGCAACAGTTCCAACACGGCGCAGAATATTCTGCGCGGGAGCAAGGTCTCTTTGAACTTCATTCCCGACAACAGAAAGTACTTCCGCGAGGCCGTGCGGCTGGGCTTCCCCGGTATGACGACCGCCGAAAAGATGAAGGGGTGCATTTTCACCCTCGAACAGGGGCAGGCGGAGGGCGAAAGACCGCTCGTTGTTGCCGAGGCCTTTCAGGTGTTTGAATGCACATGGGATGATACGTTGGAGGACGCGCGCCTCGACAAGCCCGGCTGCCTCGAGGGGTACGAGCCGCCCTACCGCAACTTCAACGGCATCACGAGCAAGTTCGGCGCGCACTTCATTTTGAAGATCGACAAAATTCTGATGAAAGCAAAGTACCGCAAGACCATTATCGACGGCGTGAAGGCGGCGGGCTTCCCCGCGGTGCCCGTCGACTACGGCTACCGCGACAGCACGAATTTTTGGTGCTCGCCCTTCAAAAAGCCATTCGCCGAGAAAATTCAGGCACACGACGGCGATGTGCAGTCGGTGATGTATGCCGCGAAGCGCATCGACCCCGATGTGCAATTCACCGACGGGGCGTGCGCGAAACTTGTGAAGATCCCCCGCGTGTTTTTGAAGATGGCGCTCACCCAGATGGTGGAGATCGCCAAGGAGGAGGGAATTACGGTAATCGACGAAAAGGCGCTGGAAATTATCAACGACAAGCGACGGAAAGAGAAGAAAAAGTAATTGGGATATGATACACAAGGGAAGAAAGATACACTCGCCGTGCGCCCGTCCGCTTCTGCGGACGGGCGCACGGCGAGTGTATGAGGGCGGGGCAGGATGACATTATTATAGCGCGGGCGGGATGAACACCCCCTCACCGCCGCGAACGGCGGAGCTCCCCCTCAAAGGGGGAGCCAAGCCCCACCCCCCTCCCGAGGAGCCTTCCTTGGGGCTTTCGGAAAAGGCTACCGTATGATTTGTGGAGCCTTTTTCCGAATGGGGGCAAACCGGACTTCGTTTTTCGGGATTCTTCGCTACGCTCAGAATGACGCGATTATCTGCGCGGGAGGAAAATCGGACTGTATCTCCCAAGGGGACGGCGAGTGTATGAGGGGTGGAGCAACAAAAAACCGTGCCGAAGCACGGTCGAAAGTTATTTTTCGGGCTCCGCCTTCTCCGAGGGCGAGGCGGGCGGGAGGTTGGGGTTGGCCTTGTCCTGCGGCATCAGAAAGTCGACGCCGTCGGAGTGGAAACCGCGCCCGCGGACTTCGGACACGACGCCGATCGTCATGAATGCCTCGGGGTCGATGCGCTGGACCTCCGCTTTCAGTTTGACGAGTTCGCGGTGCGATACGACGGTGAGCAGCACGTGGCAATCCTGCTTCAAATACCCCGTCTGCCCGTACAGCACCGTGACGCCGCGGCTCACCTTTGTGAGGATCATATCGCGGATCTCCTCGTACTTCTCACTGATGATCTTGACTTGCGTGCGCCGCATTCCGATGGGCGCGACCTTATCGACGATCACGGAGGCGGCCAATGTGATGATGATGCCGTAGAGGACGCTTTCGATGGGCACCACGAAAATCTGCATGGCGACGATGATGATATCGAGCACCCACAGAGAAACCGACACCGGCCAATTGAAATATTTATGGAAGATGAGGGGCGGGATATCCGTGCCGCCCGTGGACGCCCCCACCCGCACGACGATGCCGCAGCCGAGCCCGAACAGAAGCCCGCCAAAGATGGCGGCGAGCAGGAGATTATCGCTGCAGAGCGGCCCGCCGATGGAGTTTTCGAGCGCGGCCTCCGCGACGTTGAATACGGTCAGAAATGTGGGATACAGCACCGTGCCGGCGAGTACCGACGCGGCGAATTTCTTCCCGAGGAGCGCCGTGCCGAGGACGAACAGCGCGAAGTTCACCGTGTATGTGGTGATGGAGACCGCCCATTCCTCCCAAGACGTGCCCTCTCCGTGCAGTTTGATGATGAGGTTGCGGACGAAGATGCCGAGACCCGTGGTGCCGCCCATGGTGAGGCCGTTCGGAATGATAAAAAATGACGACGCAGCGGACGCAAGCGCATTGCCGAATACGATGATGACGACGTACAGCAAAAACTTGGTGACTTGACGGCGCGTCGGTTTCTTGGGTTTGGAGAGAGTGAGCTTCTTCATGGCAGGATTTCCTCGCGCCGATATTATAACACCGCGCCCCCGCTTTTGCAAGCGGAAACGGAAAAGTTTGCGGGGGAATTTATGGAGAGCGGAAGGCGGTTGCCCTTTGCATTGTTGTGAGGATCAAAAGAACCCACCCCCTTTGTCCCCCTCCCAAGAGGGGGCGAGGGAGAAATGCTCCCGAGGAGGGACAGGAGAAGACGGAGAGAATTGGGGGGAAGATACGCTCATTGCCGCCCGCCGCGCAAAGCGCGGCGGGCGGCAATTCGGTATGAGGGAGAGGAATTTGGGGCGGGGCGGGAGAAGATAGATCGGGGCGGGATGCGGGGGAATTTGCGGGGGCGGAAGAACCTCCCCACCACCGCCTACGGCGGAGCCTCCCCTCCAAAGGAGGGTAGGCCTTGGGGCGAAATGAGGGAAACCCCTATCCCCCGCTACGCGGGTACTTCCCCCATTGGGGGGAAGCAAGTAGGCGGCGCCGCGAATGCGGCGCCGCCAAAGATTTTCTGCAAAATCAGAATGTACAGACATTGCAGTCTGCGAAATTTCGGGAAGCGCAGAAGTTACGGCTTGCGGAATTTCGGAAAGCGCAGAAATGACCGCCTGCGGGAAATCAGAAGCCGCAGATGTTGCAACCTGTGCTGAACGGGCCGAGGGCATACTGCTGGGCATAGTACACATCGAAACCGTAGCCGTTGTTGTTGCCGCTATTGCATCCGCAGCCGTTGTTGCATCCGCAGCCGCTCTGGAACAGGTTGTTCACGGCGTTTGCGACGCCGTAACCGTTGTTTCCGCATCCGCAACCGCTGTTCCCGTTGTTGCAGCCGCAACCGCCGCTATTGCGGGAATTGGGGCAGGAGAACAGATTATCGAGCGCGTTGGCGATCCCGCAGAAAAAGGATTGACAGCATTGACACATTGTTTGATACCTCCGTCGTAAAATACGGTTTTGCCGTTACCCCATTTTATGCGGCAAAAAAATTGCGCGTGTATGAAAATTTTTCCGCCGCGCTTGCTTTTTT
>CANRFK010000105.1 GCA_947629875.1 uncultured Clostridia bacterium | reverse complement strand
ATGGTGGAGATATCGCGGATGCCCGAGAGGGACAGGTGCAGGGTGCGCGGAATGGGGGTCGCCGTCATGGTGAGGCAATCCACATTGCGCTTGACGTTCTTGATCTTCTCCTTGTGCTCGACGCCGAAGCGCTGTTCTTCATCGAGAATGAGAAGGCCGAGGTCGCGAAACTTGACGTCGGCGGAGAGCAGGCGGTGGGTGCCGATGAGAAGATCCACCTCCCCCCTTGTCGCGGCGGCGAGGATCTCGTTCACCTCTTTTTCAGTGCGAAAGCGGTTGAGACAGGCGATGCGCACGCCGAACTCCTTCATGCGCTCGGAGGCCGTCTGGAAGTGCTGTTCGGAGAGGACGGTGGACGGGCACATCAGGGCGACCTGCCGACCCGCCAAAATGCAGAGGTAGGCGGCGCGCAGAGCGACTTCGGTCTTGCCGAAGCCGACGTCGCCGACGAGCAGGCGATCCATGACTTTATCCGAACACATGTCCTCGCGGATCTCGTCGAAGGAGACGCGCTGGTCGGGGGTCTCCTCGTAGGGAAAGGCGGCCTCGAACTCCTCCATCTCCTCGCGGTAGTCGGGAAAGACGTAGCCGCGGCGCTCCTGACGCTCGGCGTAGAGGTTTTTGAGGTCGAACGCCATCTTTTTGAGGGAGGCGCGGACGCGGGCTTTGACGCGCTCGAACTCGCCGCCGCCTATTTTGGAGAGGGCGGGGTGCTCTTCCCCCATGTACTTGGAGAGGGCGTCCATCTGCTCGACGGGAACGTAGAGGGTATCGCCGTCCTTATATTCGAGGGCGATGTACTCCTTGGTGCCGTCGGTGGTCTCAATTTTTTTGGTGCCCGTGATGCGGCCGACGCCGTAGCTCTCGTGCACGGCGTAGTCCCCCACCTCGGGCGCGACGAAGAAATCCCCCCTCCGCTTTTTGATGCGGCGCTCCTTGGGCGCCTTGGTGAAGAGATCGCCCGTGCCGATGACGGCGAGTTTGCACTCATGCAGAAGGAAGCCGTGTTCGAGGGTCTCGGGTATGGCGGCGGCTCCCTTGAAGCCTTCCAGCATTGCGGGCGGCGGGGAAAGGGAAATGTCGCGCTCTGTAAGTTCCTCCTCCACCCGCTCGGCGCGCTCGGGCGTGCCGCACCACAGCATGGCGCGATAGCCCGTCTTTTTCCACGCGGCAAGGTCGGTTGCAAGGTCTGCAAGGGAGTTGAGATACTTCCGCGCGGGGGGCGCGGCGATATGGAACATTTTGAGGGGCTCGAAGAAGCCCACCCTGCCCGAAAACGTGGCAAGCGCCAACGTGCGGCAATCGGAGAAATTTTCGACCTGCGCGCGGGGAACGTACTGTGCCTCGGAAAAGCGCATGACTTCCCCCGCCCCATAGAGGGCGCGGAAGCGTTCGCCGTGCTCGCCGTAGATGCCATCGAGTTTATCCGCGATGAGTTTGGGCTCGTCGAAGATGACGAGGGCGTCTTTGAAGAGAGACCGCGGCGCGGCGGCGTTTGTGAGGATGGGAAGGAGGAAATCCGAGCGGTAGCCCTCGGCCTCGAGCTCCGAGGCGAGCGAGCGGAGACGGTCCCTTGCCTCCCGCGGGGCGGCGGCGACCTCCTCACTTACAAGCTGTGCGAGGCGTTCCTCCTCGCCCGCTTCGAGGCAGGCGTCGGTGGCGGCGAGGACATCGATGGCGGAAAGCTTGGAGTAGCGCTCCCCCGTCGCCTCGTCGTACGGCTTGATGGCCTCCACCTCGTCGCCGAAGAAATCGACGCGGGCGGGGTGCTCGCTGCCCACCGCCCAGATATCGAGGATATCGCCGCGGACGGCGAACGCGCCGGGGGCCTCCACCTCGTACTCGCGGGAATAGCCTGCGCGGATGAGGTCGTCCACAAGGGCGCGCATATCCGTCTCCTTCCCCACTTCGAGGGAAAAGACGGGCAGCCTTTTGGGAATGAGCTGGACGATGGCCTCCACATCGGCGACGAGCACATCGGCGCCGCGCTCCCACTCATACAGGGCGTGGAGACGGCGGTAGAGGGCGTCCTTGGAGCCCGCTTTTCGGTACAAAAGCACCTCGTCCTTGGCACAAAGAAGGGCGCACCTCTTGCCCGAGAGCGCGCCGATACTTTCCGCCGCACGCTTCGCGGTGAGCGCATCCGCCGTGAGATAGACGGCGCGCCCCCTCACGAGCGCGGCGATGAGATATTTGACGGGATCGGAGACGCCGAACGCCGCCGCGGGCACGCCCTTCTCGACGGCCGCACCGAGGAGCGGGAAGTCTCCGCCGATTCCCTCAAAGGAAAAAAAGCCTTTCATGCGTTGTATTTTGTCATGACGAGGTCGATCTTCTCGCCGCGGGCAATGGCGAGCGCCGCCTCCGCCGCGCGGGTGCATGCCGAGGAGAAGAGGTCGTAGTCCTCCTTCTTCACGTCGGAGAGCACGTAGTTGATGAGCGGAATGTTGACCTCCTCGTCGCGGATGCCGATGCGCACGCGGGCAAACTCCGTGAGGCCCGTCTCGGCGATGACCGACCGCATGCCGTTGTGCGTGCCCGCGCTCCCCGAGGGGCGGACGCGGACATGCCCCTTGGGAAGATCGTAGTCGTCGTAGATGACGACGAGCTCGCGCTCCGTGAGTTTGTACTTGCCCATCAGCTGTTTGACGGCGCGCCCCGAGGCGTTCATGTAGGTAAGCGGGCGGGCGATGACGATTTTTTCGCCGTTTAAGTACCCCTCCGCGACGCTCGCCTCGCACTCTTTCTTTTTGAATTTGACGCCGAGAAGCCCCGCGACGTCCCCCGCCGCGAGAAAGCCCATGTTGTGAAAGGTTTTGGCGTATTTTTCCTCGGGGTTGCCGAGGCCGACAATGAGAAACATATCCTTTTCCGTCTTTGAAATGCGTTTTCGGGAAAAGCCGCCGCTCATCGCGGCGGCTTTCTTCTTTGTTGTGGTTTGGGGGAGTGATTGCCCCACCCCCGCCCCTACGGGGCACCCCCATTGCGGAGAAAGGCTCCACATATCATAGGTCGCCTTTCCCGAAAGCCACAAGGAAGGCTCCCGCGGAGGGGGCTGGGGGGAGGTGCTGTGCGACGCCGAGCTACTGCACGGCGGCAGGAACCGCATTGCTGCCCTTGCTGTAAATTACGGCGCGAAGCAAAACCACGCTTTTGCGGCAGCGCTTTGGGCGGCAGGTACCGCCGCAAAGCCCGTCGCGCCTGCCAGCGCTCCTGTCGCGGCGCGCTCACAGCCCACAGGGCTGTTGAGCATGGTGCGCCGCTCCACCCAATTTGCCGCATACTTGCGGCTTAATGACTTTGAGAACGAACTATTAGCGGGCGAATTGTTGAGAGATGCACAAATTCAGTCCTCACGAAAATTCTTCGCCCGCAGTATGCCGCCCGCAGGGCTCTGTATAAGAAGAATTTTGTGAACTTAGTCGTAAATCTTGCTCATCGGTTTATCGAGATAGACGTTCTCGATGGCGGCGGCGAAGATGTCCGCCGTGGAGAGAATGTGCATCTTGGGCAAGATTTTCTCGGGCGGAAGTTCGATGGTATCGAGCATGACGAGCTCATCGATGGGAGACTTTTCCAGCCGCTCGATGGCAGGCCCCGACAGAACGGCGTGGGTGCAGCACGCTTTTATCTCCTTTGCGCCCGCCTTGACGAGCGCCTCCGCGCCCTGCACGATGGTGCCCGCCGTATCGATCATGTCGTCCACGAGAAGGCACCGCTTGCCCTCGACGCTGCCGATGATGTTCATGACTTCCATGACGTTGGCCTTGGGGCGGCGCTTATCGACGATGGCCATCGGGCAGCCGAGGCGCTCGGCGACCTTCCGCGAACGGTTGACCGAGCCGATATCGGGCGAGACGACAATGAAATCCTCCCCCAACTTATCGGCATAATAGCTGTAAAGGAGGGGCCCGCCCAAAAGATTATCCACGGGGATATTGAAGAAGCCCTGTATCTGCGCGGCGTGCAGATCCATGGTGAGCACCCTGTCCGCACCCGCCGAGGTGATGAGGTCGGCGACGAGTTTTGCCGTAATGGGGTCGCGCGAGCGGGCCTTTCTATCCTGCCGCGCATAGCCGAAGTACGGCATCACGGCGGTGACACGCCCCGCCGACGCACGTTTTGCGGCGTCGATCATGATGAGGAGTTCCATCAAATTGTCGTTGACGGGGTTGGACGTCGACTGGATGATGAAAAGATCCCGCCCTCTCACCGTTTCGGCGATGTGGACGGAGGTCTCGCCATCCGAAAACTTGCCCACTTCCACTTCCCCGAGGCTCGTATTGAGCTTGGCCGCGACGGCGCGCGCCAAGGGAAGGTTGGAATTGCCCGCGAACAACTTGATTTCGTTTCCGTGCGTGATCATATTCTGTTTCCTCGCGTATTTTCCTACGTGCA
>CANRFK010000104.1 GCA_947629875.1 uncultured Clostridia bacterium | reverse complement strand
TCGTGCGGCGACGAGGGCGCGCCGCCAAAGGCGAAGTAGGATACGCCGAAAAGGCGTTCCCCTCTTTTTCCGAAAAATATTTGCGGGGTTTTTCGCTCAACTCATCGAAAAAGTTTGAAATTTTCCGGTACGGTTGATATAATGTTAGTATTCAACGCAACGGAGAAGTACGCGTATGAGCTATCTCACTTTAAGCGGCGTAAGCAAGCACTATAAAACGGGATCGGTGACGGTGGAAGCGCTTTCCGACGCCAGCTTTACCCTCGAGGACGGCGAATTTGCCGTTGTTCTGGGGCAGAGCGGCGCGGGAAAGACCACCCTTTTGAACCTCCTCGGCGGCATGGACAGCGCCACGGCGGGCGAAATTGTGCTCGACGGGAAGGTCGTCACCTCGCTCGACCGCAAAGGGCTCACCGAATACCGCCGCAATGACGTGGGATTTGTGTTCCAATTCTACAACCTCATGCCCAATCTGACGGCGCTCGAAAATGTGGAGATCGCCACCGAGATCTGCAAGGACGCCCTCGATCCCAAGACCATCTTGGAGGAAGTGGGGCTCGGGGAGCGGCTCGGGAACTTCCCCGCCCAACTCTCGGGCGGCGAGCAGCAGCGCGTCTCCATTGCCCGCGCCATGGCCAAGAACCCCAAACTCCTCCTCTGCGACGAACCGACGGGCGCGCTTGACTACGAGACGGGCAAGCACATCTTAAAACTCTTGTACGACGTCTCCAAGGAGCAGAAAAAGCCCGTCATCGTTGTGACGCACAATGCCGCGCTTGCCGCGATGGCCGATAAGGTCATCCATATCCGCAGCGGGCGCATCGAAAAAATTGAAATCAATGAGCACCCCGTGCCCGTCGAGGAGATCGAGTGGTGAGAACGTACCTCAAAACATTCGGCAGAATGTTCAAAAAGCATTTTACGCGCCTCGTCTCCATCGTCCTGATGGTGCTCGTGAGCGTGGGTTTCTCCGCGGGCATCGGCATGGGGAAAGACAGCCTCGTCTATTCCCTCTCCGACTACTACAAATCGCAGAATGTGAGCGACTTTGTGGTGCGCGGCGCGGAGATTCCAGAGGAAAAATTGAACGCGCTCGAGGAGCGCTTCGGCGAGGAAAACGTTACCTGTGGTAGCGTTTTTGAGCTCGTCAATGGCAAGCTCGACATGGGAGGCATGACGCTCAAGCTCGAGGGCGAGGGCATCGGCGAGGGCGTGACGCGCATCTATATTCAGGAAACAGAGGACAGAGAGAAGCTGAACATCGCCGAGCGGCGCGACGACAACGGCATCTCCGATGCAGTGCCCGACGCTAACGAATTTTTGATTGCGGCGGAGCACGCCAACCGCGACATTGCGGGCGTGCCGCTCGGGAGCAAGCTCACCCTGAAATTCGAGGGCATGCCCTTCGGCTATCAATTCACCGTCGCCGAGACCATCGTGCATCCCCTGCACTTTGCGCAGTCCCGCGATGTAAGCATGCAGAAAAAGGCGGACGGCGGCGAGGACGATTACGAACTGCTCGAAAATATCCTCTACGTCTACACGGACGAGACGCACGCCCTGCCCTTCCCCGTGAACGAAATTTACATCTCCGTTCCCGCCCTCAAGGAGCATACGCTCTTCGACGACGGCTATGAGAAAAAGCTCTCGGACGGCAAGGCGGAGATCGAGGACATCCTCGAAGAGGAGATCGGCGCGGGGACGTGCGCCGTTTTGACCCTGCACGAATTTTTCACCTACTGCTCGTGGGAGGAATACGAGGATAAACTCGAGGGCATCGGCTACGTCATCATGGTGGTGTTCCTCTTTGTGACCTTGCTTGTGGTGCTCTCCACCATGACGCGGCTTCTCGACGAAGAGCGCGCGCAGATCGCCTGTCTGCAGACCTTGGGCTATTCGCCCATGCGCATTCTCTCGAAATATCTCCTCTTTGCGCTCGTGGGAACGGTGATCGGCAGCGGCGGCGCACTCGCGGCGGCGTGGGGGCTTGCGTATATCATCTATATCAACTTCCGCTGGAACTACGTGATGCCGCCCTATTCCAGCCACATTGCGCCCCTCTTCTTCTTCATCGTGACGGCCGTCATTCTGGTTGCGACGCTCGCCGCCACCCTCATTGCGGGGCTCCGCATGACGAGAAGGACGCCCGCCGCCCTGCTTCGCCCCAAGTCGCCCCGCCCCGGGCACAAGGTCATTCTCGAAAAGATCCCCGCGCTGTGGAACCGCGTCTCCTTCAAATACAAGTCGACGCTCCGCAACGTGTTGCGCTATAAGATGCGCTTCATCATGACCATCGTGGCGGTCATGGCGTCCACTGCGCTCGTCCTCGCCGGGCTCGCCGTGCTCGACACCTGCCTCTTCACCGATATCGGCACCAATGCCATGATCGGCGTTGCCATCATCGTGCTCGTGTTCGCAGCGCTCCTCAATGCCGTCGTCATCTACACGCTCACGAACATCAACATCAGCGAACGGGAGCGGGAACTCGCCACCCTCATGGTGCTCGGCTATCAGGACAGGGAGGTGACGGGCTATATCTACCGCGAGATCTACATCACTGGCAGCATCGGCATCCTCTTGGGCCTGCCCTTCGGCGCGCTTTTGTGCTTTTTCATCTTCAAGGTGATGAACGACTTTGCGACGCTCGCCTCCATCAACTGGTTCGTGTGGATCCTCGCCCCTCTCGTTTCGCTGCTCTTCACCTTCCTCGTGACGCTCATCCTCCGCAGGAAGATCACGGGCATCAAGATGAACGACTCCCTGAAGGCCGTGGAATAACCGAAACAGGTTTGCGCCGCCCCTTCTCTGCAAAGGGCGGCGTTTTTTGTCGGAAAAAAGTGGTTTTTAGCCGCCGAAAAGTTGACATTCGGCGGGGAAAGTGATACGATAGGCGCGGCTTAAAAAGGCTCAAACGTATGGCTAATATCATCGTATTCGCAGTGACGTGCGTTGCCATGATCCTCTGCGTCCTCTTCTTCCCCAAACTGACGATCGGGAAGCTGCACATCGCCACCTATTGGATGGTCGCCCTGCTCGGCGCGGCAGTGATGCTTGCGTGCGGGCAGACGGACGTCGTGGCGCTCGGCAAGTCTCTCATCGCGGATACCACCGTCAATCCGCTCAAGATCCTCGTTCTCTTCCTCTCCATGACGATCTTGTCCGTCTTTTTGGACGAATTGGGGTTCTTCCGCTTCCTCGCCTCCGTCATTCTCCGCCATGCGCACGGCGGGCAGAAACGGCTGTTCTTCGCGCTGTACTTTACCGTCTCCGCGCTGACGGTGTTCACCTCCAACGACGTTATCGTGCTCTCCTTCACCCCCTTCATCTGCTACTTTGCAAAGAATGCGAAAATCGACCCCATGCCCTATCTTGCCGCCGAATTTGTGGGGGCGAACACGTGGAGCATGGCGCTTCTCATCGGCAATCCGACCAACATTTACCTCTCGACCGCATACGGCGACGGCGTGGACTTCGTCTCCTATCTCGGCGTGAGCATCCTGCCCACCGTTGCGGCGGGCGGCGTTTCCCTGCTTGCGCTGTGGCTGCTCTTCCGAAAACGGCTGAACGCCCCCATCTTGGGGCGCGCGAACCGCGAGATCGTGGGCGACAAACTGTGCCTCGGCGTGGGCATTGCGCACCTTGCGGTGTGTACCGTGCTGCTTGCCATCGGATCCTACATCGGCATCGAGATGTGGATCGTCGCGCTGTGCTGCGCGGGGAGTTTGTTTTTGTTTACGCTCATCATCTTTGCGTTTCGGCGGCAGCGTCCGCGCATCCTCGGCGGCTGCTTGAAGCGCGCGCCGTGGCAACTTGTGCCCTTCCTCCTCTCCATGTTCGTGATGACGGAGGCGCTCAACATGCAGGGCACGACGGCCGCCATCGGCAACTTTTTGGGCACCGACTTCGCCGTTTTCAAGTACGGCGCGCTGTCCTTTTTCGCCTCCAACCTCATCAACAATATACCGATGAGCGTGTTCTTCTCTTCCATGATCGGCGCGGCGGGCGCGGGCGAGGGCGCGATGTATGCGACCGTCGTCGGCTCCAACCTCGGCGCGTTCTTCACCCCCATCGGGGCGCTCGCGGGGCTGATGTTCAGCTCCATTTTAGCGGAGCATGAAATTAAGTTCGGCTATCTGGACTTTTTGAAACTCGGCGTGACGGTCGCCCTGCCTGCGCTCGCCGCGGCCTTGGGTACGCTGTGGGGCGTGCTTCTGATTTGAGAGAGCCTCCCCCTCTGCAAGAGCGGCGCAAAATACAGGCGCAAAATTTTTGAATTTCCCGCAATTATCGCTTGACTTCGCCCGCAATTTTTACTATACTGTAAAAGGTTCCGCGGGGGACACACAATGTTGCTTATGGTCGGCACAGCATGCTGGTGTAGCTCAGCAGGTAGAGCGCATCCTTGGTAAGGATGAGGTCGGCGGTCCGAGTCCGCTCATCAGCTCC
>CANRFK010000103.1 GCA_947629875.1 uncultured Clostridia bacterium | reverse complement strand
TATGACCAATTTGACTGCCAAAGATTTAGACGTATTGAGCCACATTCTCACGGGAGAGGAAATGGCGTGCAAAAAGGCGCGCATCTACGCCAACACGCTGACGGACGTCGCCCTCGCGCAGGAGATGGACCGCATCGCCACTGCGCACGCCGAGCGTTTTTCCGCGCTCTTTTCGATGTTGAACGGAGGGAAGAAATGAAACAGAGCAAAAAGGATGTCATGTTGAACGAAAAGGACGCGCTCCAAGACCTCTTGGACTGCGAGAAACTGCTCATGAACTACTACGCCGCCGCCCTCGTCGAGGGGAGCTGCCGTCCCTTCCGCAGGGAAATTCTGAAGAATTACACGGCGGGCGCGGATACGCAGTTTGCGGTGTTCGAGCAGATGCTCTCCCGCGGGTACTACGAGGTGCAGCCCGCCGCCAAGATGCTCATCGACCAGAAGACGGAGACCTTCTCCAAGACGCTCAAAGAGGTGTTGGCAAATTGAAGGGTTGACAAGCGCACTCTCCCGTGGTACAATCGGAAAAAAGGAGGGGAGCGCATGAAAAAGCAGACGACAGCCACAGCCGACCGCGTCGACCGCGACGCACAGGCGCGCGAAGAGGAACGCATCCGCCGCGAGAAGGAGGCGATCGCCGAGATGTCGGGTTCTCCCGCCGAGGAGCCCGAAGCCGGACAGCGGGAAGAATAACCGTGCGGAAACCTCCGCATACTGCAAAAGGAGGTTTCCCATTGAGCAAGAAGAAAAAGAAGGGGAGCGCCGCAAAATATGCGCACAACCCCAAGTATTCCATGATCTACCCCGATGCGGACGAGCGCGACGACAGCGTCGTCTCCACGGGAAAAAGTTGAGAAGGGTCTCCCCGCCATGGGGAGGCTTTTTTGTTGCCGTTTCGTGCGGGCGAAGCAAACGCTCCCCATGTCATTTTGACCGAAGTGAGCGAAGCCGCGCCCCTCGTGTCATTTCGAGCAGGCGCCCGCGGCCTGTGCCGCGGGCGCCGTCGTCGAGAAATCTCAAATAAGGTAGAGATGTCTCCACGCGCTACGCTTGGTACTTCGTGCGCCGCTACGCGTCGGGCGACATGACAGTTTATAGCGCGGGTCGACATGACAATTTGTAGTGGGGGCGGCATGACGGTTTCGCGCGAGGGCGGGGGGTTTCCGAATAAATTTTCGGATTTTGCGAGTTGTTAAAAATTATTGACTTTTCGCGCGGGCGACGATATAATGAAAAAAAACGGCGGGGCAAACGCGCCTTTTTCGGCGTACAGCTCCAATCGGGCGGATATGCAATCGGTAAAAATTGCACAACTTTACGATCTTTCCCACACCGCCGCGGCGGAATATCTCGCGGGGTTCACCTATCCGTGGGAGGCGTTGGGCGGCTTGGAGGCGTTTATCTCCCGCCTGCAAACGTCGCTCGGCGATGACTACTCGGAAGTCTCTGCGGGCGTCTTCGTCCACAGGACGGCGAAAGTTGCGCCCACCGCCTATCTCGGTGCGCCCTCAATAATCGGCGCGAATACCGAAATAAGGCACTGCGCCTTTGTCCGCGGGGCGGCGCTCGTGGGCGAGGGGTGCGTCGTGGGCAACTCGGTGGAACTCAAAAACTGCATCCTGTTCGACGGCGTCGAAGTCCCGCATTTCAACTACGTCGGAGATAGCATCTTGGGCTATAAAGCACACCTGGGGGCGGGTTCCGTGACTTCCAACATCAAGTCCGACCGCACCCTTGTCGCCGTAAAATGCGGCGGAGAGCAGATCCCGACGGGCAGGAAGAAGGTGGGCGCGATGCTCGGCGACTTCGTGGAAGTCGGCTGCAACAGCGTGCTCAACCCGGGGACGGTCGTGGGCAGAAGGTCGAGCGTCTATCCGCTCTCGTCGCTGCGCGGCGTGTACCCCGCCGACTGCATCATCAAGGACGGCGCGACCGTTGTGCCGCGCAAATAGGGCACAAGAGAAATACGGAGAAACTATGTCTGAATATTTCGGCACAGACGGCTTCCGCGGGGAAGCGGGCGTAGCGCTCACGGCCGACCACGCCTACCGCGTGGGGCGGTTCATCGGCAGATATCTCGTAACACGGCGCAAGGGCGAACGGCCGCGCGTCGTCGTGGGCAAGGATACAAGGCTTTCGAGCTACATGTTCGAATACGCGCTCGTCGCGGGCATCGTCGCCTCGGGGGCGGATGCCTACATGATGCACGTCACCACGACGCCCTCCGTCGCCTTCATCACGCGGACGGACAAGTTCGACTGCGGCATCATGATCTCGGCGAGCCACAACGCCTACACGGATAACGGCATCAAACTGCTCAACGGGCAGGGCGAAAAGGAGGACGGCGAGCTGATCGCCCGCCTCGAGGACTATCTCGGCGGCAAGCCCGAGGGCGCGGAGAAGGGCGAACTTCCCTTTGCAAAGGGGGATGAGATCGGCAGGATCGTCGATTACACCTCGGGCAGGAACCGCTATATCGGCTACCTCATCTCGCTCGGCATGTATTCCTTCCGCGGCATCAAGGTGGGGCTGGACTGTGCCAACGGCGCCTCGTGGTACATCGCAAAGTCGGTGTTTGAAGCGCTCGGCGCCACGACGTACGTCATCAACGACAGACCCGACGGCACCAATATCAACGAAAACGCGGGCTCCACGCACATCGAGGGACTGTGCAAATTCGTCAAAGAGAACAAACTCGACATCGGCTTTGCCTTCGACGGCGACGCCGACCGGTGCCTTGCGGTGGATGAACAGGGGCGGGTCTTGACGGGCGACCACATTCTCCTCGCCTGCGCGCTCTATATGAAGGAGAGGGGAAAGCTCCTCTCCAACACCGTCGTCACCACCGTCATGAGCAATTTGGGGCTGTACAAGGCGCTCGATGCGGCGGAGATCGGCTACGAAAAGACGGCGGTTGGCGATAAGTACGTCTATGAAGCCATGCGCGCCCGCGGGAGCAGGTTAGGCGGCGAACAGTCGGGGCACATCATCTTCTCCAAGTATGCGACGACGGGCGACGGCATCCTCACGAGCCTCAAATTGATGGAAGTCATGATCGCCAAAAAGACGACGGCGGGCAAGCTCTACGAGCTCATGCAGGTGTACCCGCAGACGCTCATCAACGTGCCCGTCGCAGAGAAGAAGGCGGTGCAGGAGGACGCCCGCGTGCAGAGGGCGGTCAAGGAGGCCGAGCAAAAACTCGGCGAAAACGGCAGGGTCCTCGTGCGGGAATCGGGCACGGAGCCCCTCGTCCGCGTCATGGTGGAGGCCGCCTCCGAGAAGGAGTGCAAGCGCCTCGCCGAAAAGATCGCAACCGCCGTGCGCGCAGCGGAGAAAGGGACGCGCAAGGAATAATCGATACACAAAGAGGACGCAATCAATGTGCGGGATCGTAGGATACATCGGAAGCAAACAGGCCGCTCCCATTCTGTTGGAGGGTCTGAAAAAATTGGAATACCGCGGGTATGACTCCGCGGGTCTTGCCGTGCGCGCGGACGACGGGGACGTTGCCGTCGTCAAGACGAAGGGGCGGCTCACCCGCCTTGCGGAAAAGACGGAAAACGGCGCCCTCCTTCACGGGACGTGCGGCATCGGGCACACCCGCTGGGCGACGCACGGCGAGCCCTCCGAGGAGAACGCCCATCCCCACAAGTGCATGGATGGCTCCGTCACCGTCGTCCACAACGGCATTCTCGAAAATTACAGGGAACTGCGCGATAAACTCGTCCGCAAGGGGTACACCTTCCATTCGCAGACGGATACCGAAGTCATCGCCAACTGCATCGATTATTACTATAAAAAGTATAAATTGGGCCCCATCGATACCATCGCACGGTTCATGATGCGCGCCCGCGGCTCCTATGCGCTCGCGGTGCTCTTCAAGGGCTGCGGCGAAGAGATCTACGTCGCCCGCAAGGATAGTCCCATGGTGATCGGCGCGGGCAGAGGGGAGATGTTCATCGCCTCCGATGTCCCCGCCATTCTCAAATACACGAAGCGGGTCTATTACATCGAAAATTACGAGATGGCGCGCATCTTGCGGGCGGGCGCGGAGTTTTACAACATCGACCGCGAGCCCGTCGAAAAGCACGCCGTGCGCGTCAAACTGGATGAAAACGCCGCCGAGATGGGCGGCTATGAGCACTTCATGATCAAGGAGATCCACGAACAGCCGCGCGCCGTGGAACTCACCCTCAATTCCTATTTGAGCGGCGACTACGTGGATCTTTCCGAGTGCAGGATAACCGATAAATTTTTGGAGACGGATGAGATAGTCATCGTTGCGTGCGGCTCGGCCTATCACGTCGGCGTCGTCATGCAGTACGTCGTGGAGAGGCTGGCGCGCATCCCCGTGCGCGTGGAGCTCGCCTCCGAATTCCGCTACCGCGACCCCATTTTGGGGAAGAACGCCCTCGTCGTCGCCATCAGCCAGTCGGGCGAGACGGCGGATACGCTTGCCGCCGTGCGCGA
>CANRFK010000102.1 GCA_947629875.1 uncultured Clostridia bacterium | reverse complement strand
GCACGGCGCGGGGTACTTCCCGTTGAAGTGCGAAAAAGAGGGCATCGAGTACATTTTGACGTCCTGCGACAAGGTGAGATTTTCCCTCGTTCAAATCATGTAGCCGCCTATTGATTATTCGGATTTTTATTCAGAAGCCGCCCGCAACCGCGGGCGGCTTCTAAAATAGATAGCGCCCGACCGCGTTCGCGGTCGGGCGCTAAAAGAAGAACTGATTCTTATTCAAAATACGCCACATTCCCGTCTTGATCCACCGTCCCGTCTGTGCAGGTGACGGTGTAGTCGGGGATAAAGAAATCCCAACCGCTTCCTTTTGGAATTGCTTGCCATTCTTGCACCGTGCCCGCGAATTGAATATCCGCAAGTTTTTCGCAACCCTCAAACGCACCACTCCCGATCGAGGTCACGCTGTCGGGAATGGTAATGTTCGTAAGTCCGCTGCAACCGGAGAACGCATTCGTCCCGATCGAGGTCACACTATCGGGAATTTTACTGTTTTTACATCCCACAATCAAAGTATTTGTATCTTTTTCGATCAGGCAATTCTGCTCACTTTTGTAAATCGTGTTTCCTGCCGCGACCGTAATGTTTGTAATTCCGTCGCACCCCTCGAACGCATAAGCCCCAATCGAAGTCACGCTGTCTGGAATGGTAATGTTCGTAAGTCCGCTGCAACCGGAGAACGCGGCATCTGCAATGGTTTTTGTTCCCTGTCGTACGGAATACGCGCCCGAAATCGTACGTTTCGCTTCGATAAGATGGGTTCCGTTATAGAGCACCTCCCCGTTTTCCCAATGGCGCGCGTCATTGTAATAAGCCGTGTTATAGAACGCATGAGTCCCGATCGAGGTCACGCTGTCGGGGATGGCAATACTCGCAAGTTTTTCGCAATTCGCAAATGCGGACTTCCCGATTGAGGTCACGCTGTCGGGGATGGTAATACTCGCAAGATTATAGCAACTATTGAACGCACCACTCTCAATCGAGGTCACGCTGTCGGGAATGGTAATACTCGCAAGTTTTTCGCAACTCCCGAATGCGTACTCCCCAATCGATGTCACGCTGTCCGGAATGGTAATACTCGTAAGATTGCTGCAACCATAGAACGCATTCGTCTCGATCTCAGTCACGCTGTCGGGAAGGATAATACTTTTGAGTCCTGTGCAATTTTGGAACGCCGCTCCGAACGAGATTACGCTGTCGGGAATGGTAATGCTTGTAAGTCCGTTGCAGCCGAAGAACGCATTGCCCGTAATGGTCTTTGTCCCCTGTCGAATGGAATATGCACCCGAAATTGTATTTTTCACGGCGATAAGATGGTTCCCGATATAGAGCGCCTCCCCGTTTTCCCAATGGCTCGCGTCATTGTAATAAGCCGTGCCGGTGAACGCCCCGGCCTCGATCGATGTCACGCTGTCGGGAATGGTTATGTTGGTAATTTCGGAGCAACCGTACAACGCACAAAACCCGATCGAGGTCACGCTGTCGGGAATGGTGATGCTTGTCATTTCGGTGCAACCGAATGCATTCATCCCGATCGAGGTCACGGATTTTCCTTGATAGCCGTAGGGGATCACGACGTCGCCGCTTGCCGTACCGATCCCCGTCACGGCGTAGGTGTCCGTATTCGGGTCGAGTTTGTATTCGAGTCCTTCGGTATACTCCCAAACGGCGCCGCATGTTTCAAAATTGACGCACTTGTTTTCGGCGGTGTATGTGTGATCGAGCGGGGTAGCGCTCTCGTAGACCGTCATTTCGGCAGAGCCCGCTTCGTCTGCAAAATCCTTTTTGCAGCGCGAACAACTCCAATAATCGAGCGTGCCCGCCGCATAGCAGGTCGCCGTTCCCGGGTGGTACGTCATGGAATGTCCGAGTTTTGTGCCCGCCTTTGTGCGGGTGTCCGTTTTAGAACATCCCTCATGGTCGCAATGCGCCGTCTCGGTGCCGTTTTCCGTGCAGGTCGCGTCGTCGTTGTAGACGTAGTCCGTGAACGTGTGCTCGTGTCTATCGCACGCGGCGAGCCCGAAGCACAGGCACAGGGCGCCTACGAGCGCAAAGAGCGCAAGCCAAGTTCTTTTTTTCATCTTTTTTCTCCTTTTTCCCTTTTTCGCGGGCAAAAAATAAGGACGCCCCAATCCGGGGCGCCCGCTTCGAGTATCCCCGAATTGTTGCGACACAATACCCTGTTCATGAAATAGGCAAATAAGGATACACCGACGCCCGTTGTATCTTTCATGAACAGTATTTTATTGTGTCGCAATTTCATTCTACCACGGAGGGGGAAATTTTGCAAGGGCTTGCAATGATTTTTCATAAATATTGCGCCGCGGGTTTGTTTCAAACGCTTGTCTTTTGTGCGGGGTATGATGTGCTCCGAATAGCAGCGGCTCTTTAAGCGCGGCACGCCCCGCCCGCCTTCTCCCTCATCCCGAACGTTCCGCGCCCGCCGCGCAAAAGCGCGGCGGGCGCGGAACGTGAGCGGATCTTTCCCCCGTCATATTTTCCTCGCCCCGTTCATAGGCTAACCGTATGGAACAGTACGGACAACCCATCAAAGAGGTATGCGCGCGCACGGGGAGCGGGAGCGGCGGCCTCTCCTCGGCGGAAGCGGCCACACGCCTTGCAAAAAACGGTGCAAACGCCATCCAAAGCGGCAAAAAAAAGAGCAAACTCCTCCTGTTTTTCGCGCAGTTCAAGGATCTCATGACGCTCATCCTCGTCGCGGCGGCGGCGCTCTCCGCCGTCCTTGCGTTCGTCACGCGCGATAAAAACGAGCTCGCCGATACGGGCATCCTGCTCTTCATCATCTTTTTGAACGCCCTCGTCGGCTTTTTCCAGCAGTACCGCGCCGACGTCGCCCTCGAAAAGCTCAAAAAACTGTCGTCGTCCACGGCAAAAGTCGTGCGCGACGGCAAAATTTTTGTTGTGAATGCCGAAGAACTTGTCGTCGGCGACGTCATCGAACTTGCCGAGGGCGACCGCGTCCCCGCCGACTGCCGCATTTTGAGCTCGTCCGATTTCCGTACCGACGAATCCTCGCTCACGGGGGAGAGCCGCCCCGTCAAAAAGCGGGACTGCGTCGTCACCAAAAAGTCGCTCTCCGAGCGCGCCAACACGGCGTTCATGTCCACCTACTGCGTGCACGGCACGGCGCGGTGCCTCGTCACCTCTACGGGCATGGAGACGGAGATGGGCAAGATCGCCGCCCTCCTCAAAGACCGCAAGGAGCCGCCTTCCCCCCTCGATAAAACGCTGAAAAAACTCGGCAAAGTCATCACGGCGACCGTGCTCACCGTCGCCGCCGTGCTCTTTTTGGGCGGCATTCTCGCGGCGCGCGTGGGCTTTTTGCAGAACGTGATGAACGCCGTCGCCGTCGCGGTGGCGGCCATTCCCGAGGGCATGGGCGCCGTCGTCACTGTCATTCTCGCCATGGGGGTGCAGCGCATGGCAAAGTCCCGCGCCGTCATCCGAAAGCTCAATGCGGTGCAGTCGCTCGGCAGTTGCAGCGTCATCTGTTCGGATAAGACGGGCACGCTCACGGAGAACAGGATGACGGTGGAAGAAATTGCCACCGATTTTTCAAAACAGGCAGAACGCTATGCGGAAACGCCCCCGCAAAGGCGGCTTCTCCACTGCATGCGCGCCTGCCACAGCGTACGGGGAGAAAGAGGCGGTTACGTGGGCGATCCCACCGAGGTCGCCCTCCTCGAATATGCCGACCGTTGCGGCGCAGAGGCGCACTTCCGCGTCTTGGGCGGCACGCCGTTCTCCTCCGAGCGCAAGCGCATGAGCGTGTACGCCGAGGAGGAGGGCAAACGCGCCCTGTATGTAAAAGGGGGCGCGGAGATAATTTTAGGGCTCTGTGAAAAAATTTCCGACGGAGCGGGGAGCCGCCCCTTGACGGATAGTGATCGCGCCGCCATTCTCTCCCGCCAACGGGAGATGGAGGGGCGCGCCATGCGCGTTCTGGCGTTTGCCGAGGGCGAAAAGGAGGAGGAGCGCGGGCTCACCTTTTTGGGGCTCGCCGCCATGCTCGATCCCCCCAAGGCGGGCGCGAAGGAGGCGGTGGTAGCGTGCGCCCGCGCGGGCGTCAAAACGGTGATGATCACGGGCGACAGCGCCGAGGCGGCGTTTGCGATCGCCGCCCGCCTCGGCATCGCAAAGCGGCGCGAAGAAGTCATCACGGGCGACGAAATTGACGACATGGGGGCGGAATATGAAAAAAACGCGGGGCGGTATTCCGTCTACGCGCGCGTCTCTCCGGGGCATAAATCGCAAATTGTAAAGGCGCTCCAAGCGCAGGGGGAAGTGGTCGCCATGACGGGCGACGGCGTCAACGATGCGCCCGCGCTGCGTGCCGCCGATGTGGGCGTCGCCATGGGCTCGGGCACCGACGTCACCAAGGGCGCCGCCGATATGGTGCTTCTGGACGACGATTTTTCCACGATGGTCAAGGCCGTCGAGGAGGGGCGCAACGTCTTTTTCAACATCAAAAAGACCATC
>CANRFK010000101.1 GCA_947629875.1 uncultured Clostridia bacterium | reverse complement strand
GGGGGGAACTGCGCGCGCGGGCGGGGACGGGAAAAGGAGAAAAAATGTATTTATTCCTCTCTGCAAATGCGCTCGATTTCCTCGAGTTCCTCTTCGGTGAAAGCGGGGTTCACCTTGAGGTTCTCGCGGATCTGTTTGGACGACGAAGCCCCCACAATGACGCTCGTCACAACCTTGTCTTTCAGTACCCACGAGAGGGCGAGTTCGGCAAGCGTCTGCCCGCGCCGCTCGGCAACTTCCTTCAAAGCGAACAGCTTTTTGAGAAGGGCGGGCGTGAGCCGTTCCTCCTTCAACGTAAAGCTCTTGCGCATGCGGCTGTCCGCGGGAATGCCGCGAAGGTACCGATCGGACAAAAGCCCCTGCGCGAGCGGCGAGTAGGCGATAATGCCGAAGCCCGTCTCGGCGGCGTAGCGCTTCAGCCCGTTTTCCTCGGCGCGGCGGTCGAGGAGATTGTAGCAAAATTGGTTGAGGATGAAGGGCGTTTTGAGTTCGCGGAACACGGCAACCGCCGCTTCGGTCTGCTCCTTGTCGTAGTTGGAGATGCCGATATACAGCGCCTTGCCCTGTTCCACGATGCGGTGGAGCGCGTAGCAGGTCTCCTCAACTGGGGTATTTTGGTCGGGGCGGTGGTGGTAGAAGATGTCCACATAGTCGAGCCCCATGCGCGCAAGGCTCTGGTCGAGCGAGGCGACGAGGTATTTTTTGCTCCCGCCGTCGCCGTAGGGTCCCTTCCACATGCCGAAGCCCGCCTTGGTGGAGATGCACATCTCGTCGCGATAGCCGCGGAAATTCTCCCGCAAAATTTTGCCGAAATTCTCCTCGGCGGAGCCGCTGCGCGGGCCGTAGTTGTTGGCGAGGTCGAAGTGACAGATGCCGCTGTCGAAGGCGGTAAAGACCATGTCGCGCATGACCTCGAAGTTATCCACGCTTCCGAAGTTGTGCCAGAGCCCGAGCGAAACTTCGGGGAGTTTCAGCCCGCTCCCGCCCGCGCGCCGATAATTCACGAGCCCCTTTTTGTAGCGCATGGGGTCGGGAATGCGCTCCTTGTTCCGCATCAGGTTTCCGAGAGTAAAATCATCCATACCGTTCACCTTTTGCAAAAATCATAGCACAAAGCGCGCGGAAAGGCAAGTATTCACACGAAATTTTTCAAAGCCGTCACCCAATTTGCGCGCGGTTCATACATTGAGGGGAGGGGGAAGAAATATGAGCGAAGAATTTGACTTAAATGCGGTGAAGGAGAACGTGCGGGCTCTGCGCGTGGTTTCGCCCGCATACGCGGGAAGGGACGGAGAACTCACGGCGATTTTGCAGTACGTATATCAGTCCATTCTGCTCGGCGGGAGCGGAGAAAAAGAGCTTTCCGCGCTCCTTTTATCGATCGCGGTGGAGGAGATGCGCCACCTGCAGATTTTGGGCACGCTCATCGTAAAACTCGGCGCGCCGCCCGTATTCACCGCCTGCCCGCCGTACCCCGTTTCATACTATTCCGCCTCGTGCGTGAACTACGCAAAGTCGCCGCGCGCCATGCTCGCCGCCGATATTTCTGCCGAGCGCACCGCCATTTCCGAATACGAGCGCATGATCTCCTGCCTCAAAGATGAGCCCGCGGCAGCAGTTCTCGCCCGCATCCGCGACGACGAGGAGGAGCATCTCCGCCGCCTCCGCGACGCCGCCAAATCTCTCGTCTCGCGGCAATAGCGCGCCGATTTTTTCACTATAAACCGCAAATTTTCAAAAATTCTGCAAAAGCATTGCAAAATTTTTCCCACCGTGTTATACTGAAAGTGCCACACAATTTCATATTTATCCTGTACATGGCTACACTAGGCATTTAGTGTATCCTCTTTTCCATGTACGGGAGAAATTGTGTGGCAACAATGACGGGATACTCAATGCGGGCGTTCCTTCATTGGAATGCCCTTATTTTTTTGTTGATTTGTCATTTCGAGCGAAGCGTAGCGAAGTCGAGAAATCTCAAAAAAGCACAATTTAGCCCGCAAAAAACAAAAGGAGAAAAGCAAACATGAAACGACTTTTGACGGTGCTTTTGGCGCTTCTCACGACCCTCTGTCTCACTTTCGGCTTGGCGGCGTGCGGCGGCAACGGCGGCGGAGGAGACCGGACGCCTTCCGAAACGGAAACGCCCGACAAGGACAAGGGCGGCGATCCGTCCAATCCCGAAGACCCTTACGCCGAATACAGCGATATTCTCAAAACCGTTTTGACGGACAATTACTATATCGGTTTGAGTAAAGAATATGGGTCGAGCGGTTTTAATGGGTCCAACAAACAAGACCCCATCCCGTATAAATTTTTGAAATCGCAGGGCTATAATGTGGACTTATACAAAAACGATACGTTGTCCTGCCTTTGCGTTGCCTACACAAAAGAGGAGGATACCAACACGCTGTACCTTTCCGTGAAAGCGGAACACGAATATGCGGGCGGAAATTACTACACGAATTACATTTTGAGCTATTCTTTGACGGATAAAGAATATGCCGATTTATATATGCTTCACCAATATAAATATCGCCAGGCGTCCTATTTTATCCAGGAATTGGATAATCAAAAGACGGCAAAGATAGAGAGCGCAGTAAACGTAGATGTACAAACGTACAACGATATCAAGGATATTTATCCAACCTATCCCGCAATCGCGGTTGACAATACGAAATATTTGGATTTCGATTTTGTGTATGTGAAAGACGCCACATACTTTGAAATGTATGTCCGCCCGAGTATGTATTACGTTGAAAGTTTCATCAGAACTGCAAAAATGTGGCTTTTCAAAGAGACAACAAAATTTTCAACCCATTCATCTTTTGATAACAATATATTAAAAATGGAAAATGTAGATCGTTTTATTAGTGTCGATATGGATGAATACAGAGAAAACTATACCGGCATCACCTACTTCAATTCGCAAAAAATACCCATTTCCGGCAATTTATTGGACAAAATACAAAAGGCGCAATAAGCGCCTCTCCCCGAACGCCCGCCGCGCTTCCCTTGGCTTCCCCTTCGAGGGGAAGCTCCGCCGTAGGCGGTGATGAGGTGTGTACAATTTTTCCACCTCATCCGTCACCTGCGGTGACACCTTCCCCTCCAAGGGGAAGGTATGGAGCCCCACCCCCTGTTTCCCCCTCCCGAGGAGGGGGCTTACACCCCCCACCCTACCCTGGTTGCGGCGGCAGGAACCGCCGCAATCCCCGTCGCGCCTACCAGCGCTCCTATCGCGGTGCGCTCACAGCCCGCAGGGCTGTTGAGCATGGTGCGCCGCTCTACCCCCTCAAGTATGAGGGGGGAGGCAAGAAAGAGGAGGCGCAGGGGGAGGCGAGCGTATCTTGTGGGAAGATTCACTCACCCAAATGTCCGCCACGCAAAGCGTGGCGGACATTTGGGTTCGGAATGAGGGGGGGGAGGGCTACATACTCAGCATAGAAAAACGCCGTCCCGTGAGGGGCGGCGTTTCGCGTTTTTGCCGTCAACTTCCCATTTTTTCGGGCATGAATTTCCAATAGCGGACGGGCATGTAGCCGCGCATCTGCTTCAAACGTTCGCGCGAGGGGATGTTGACGCTCGCGTAATAATTTTTCCATAGAGACTGCCAAGCCCGTTCATCCGCCGAGAGCGCTATTTCGGCGCGGTCGAGCGGGGCGAGGAAATCGTGCTTGCCGTCGTAGACGGCGGCCTTTTTGCGCTTGACGTCGTGAATGACGAAGGGGAACTGCGGCAGGCGCGCCTTAAAGTGGGGGACGAGCAGGTCGCAGATATCGTTGTCGGGCGAGATGGGGGCGTACAGCGCGCCGCTCGCGCACTCTAAAAAGCGCACAAACCCGTGGAAGCGGTGCACCTCATAGCCCACGCGCCGCATGCACTCGGTGGCGGCGATCACGGCGGGCTCGGAGAGCATGTCGCGCACGGGCCGCTTTTTTTGTGCAATCAATTTGAAGTAGGCAAACGCCGCGGCGTCCCTGTGGGCGTCCCCGCAGCGCAGGAGGGTATCGAGGTCGCGCATGCAATTTTTATCAAAAATGCGCAACCGTTGTTCGATTTGCGCGGCGCGCGCCGCGTCCGCGGGCACAAATACCGACTGTTGCCCCATGGAAAGTTGGGCGTTCATGGAAGTGAGCGCCGCCTCTCTATCCGAAAAGGCGCGCGCAAAGGCGCACAAGAACGCCTCCTTGGAACCGTCGTAAAAGTAGATCATAACTCTCCCGTCAGCGCACTCTGCGCCGCCTCCGTCATGGGGGAAAACATGCTTAATTGCACAGCGTTTGCGCGGTTTTCCGCCGCAACGAGCAATCCGCGCACCGCCTCCTGCCGATTTTCCCCGTAAAATTTTCCGCCCGCCGTGAGGAAGTGCCGCGCCCGCTTCAACACGACGCGCATGCGCTTCAAGTCGTCGAACGTGAGCGACGTATACCGCCGCGCCTGCATGATCTTGTACGCGCTCCTCGCCCCGATTCCCGGCACGCGCAACAGCACTTCGAGGGGCGCGCGGTTGACTTCCACGGGGAAGAGGTGCATGTTTTTGAGCGCCCACGCGCACTTCGGGTCGAGTTCGAGGGAGAGATTTTCGCCCTCGGGCGCGATCTCCTCCGCCGTGAACCCGTAAAAGCGCAACAGCCAATCGGCCTGATACAGCCTGTGCTCGCGGATGGCCGCCGCGGGCACATC
>CANRFK010000100.1 GCA_947629875.1 uncultured Clostridia bacterium | reverse complement strand
AGAACGCTCGAAGATTACTTCCCGCAGGGCACCACGCAGTACGTCGTCAAGCAGCCCCTCGTCGAAGTGGGCGCAGAGGGCAAGTACGATATCTACGTCAACGTCATCGGCGGCGGCTACACGGGTCAGGCGGGCGCCATCCGCCTCGGCATTGCGAGGGCGCTCCTCGAAGCCGAGCCCGAAACGCGCCCCGCGCTCAAAAAGGCGGGCTTCCTCACGAGGGATCCCCGCGTCAAGGAACGCAAGAAGTACGGCCTCAAAAAGGCACGCCGCGCTCCGCAGTTCTCGAAGAGATAAATCAAAAGAGGTACCCCGCGTACCTCTTTCTTTTTTACACCCCATTCTCCCGCCCCCTCTTTGTGAAGCCTCTCATCCTCGCCCCCTCCCGGGAGGGGGGTAGGGGGGTGGGGCATTCTTGCCTTCCCCTCGAGGCCGCGGAACGCACCATGAGCATCAGTCCTGTGGACTGTGCGAGGCGTTCCGCGTTGAGTTCGCGCATCGGTAGGCGCGAACGGAGACCAAGGGCAGGGCTCTACCCGCCCGCGACAGGTGTCCGCCATGGGCGGACGGATGAGGTGTGTATAATCGCCCACCTTATTGCCCTCTTCGAGAGCCTCCGTTACTCGCCCCCATTCGGAAAAAGGCTCCACAAATCATACGGTCGCCTTTTCCGAAAGCCCCAAGGAAGGCTCTCGGGAGCTTCTCATCCTCGCCCCCTCTTGGGAGGGGGGTAGGGGGGTGGGGCTCGGCTCCCTCTTTGTGCGGGAGAGGCGGGCAAAGCTCGGTTCCCCCTTGTGCGGGAGAGGCGGGCAAAGCTCGGCTCCCCCTTGAGGGGGAGCTCCCGCGCAGCGGGTGAGGGGGTGTCCCCTCATACCGAGGCTCCGCAGGAACCGAGAGTATCTTTTTTCAGGAGGAACCCATGTACCACGAAACAATCGACCTATCCGGCGAAATCCCCACCGTCCGCGGGGAAAACGCCGCAACGCTCACCGTCTACGCGCCCGCCCCCGATCCCGAACTTCCGCCCAAGGCGCGCCCCGCCGCACTCGTCATCCCGGGCGGCGGCTACGGCATGGTCTCCGCCCGCGAGGGCGAACCCGTCTCATTACGTCTCCTCGCCGAGGGCTTTGCCGTCTTTTGCCTTACTTACACCACAAACACGCCCTTCCCCGTCCCCCTCATCGAGGCGGCAACGGCGGCGGCATACATCAGAAAACACGCAAAACACTATGGCGCAGACCCCGAAAAGCTCTGCGTGTTCGGCTTCTCTGCGGGCGGCCATCTCGCCGCCATGCTCTCCACCATGTTCGCGTGCGAAGAGGTCAAGTCCGCCCTCAAGGAGGACGCGCCCCTCGCCCGTCCGGACGCCGCGGTGCTCGCCTATCCCGTCGTCACCACCAAGAGAGCCCTCACCCACGGGAGCACGGCAAGCGTCATCTCGGGCGGGGACGAAATGCTCCGCGCCCGCCTCTCCCTCGAAAAAGCCGTAAAAGGGGACAGCGTCCCCACATTTTTATGGCACACTGCGGAGGACGGCCTCGTGCCCGTCGAAAATTCTCTGATGCTTGCCGCGGCATACAGAAGGGCAAACGTGCCCTTTGAACTGCACATCTTCGAGCGCGGCGTGCACGGCCTGTCCCTTGCCGACGGCGAGACGTCGGAGGGCAGGGGCGCCCCCCTGTACAACGAAAACGCGCAGGCGTGGTTTCCCCTTGCCCTCGCGTGGCTACGGCTTCGGGGGTTTGGCGTCCGTTGAGCCGCCGATGTGCTTCACCGCCCTGTCGTGCCTGTCGAGAAAGGCCGAGATCGCGCTCGCGGCGGGCGGCGTCTCCTGCTCTTTGTAGCCGGGCGGAGCGAACGCCCTGTCCGCGGCATTCGGCTTCTCTGCGGGCGACGGCGCCCCCGCCTCGGGCAGGATGAGCGCGGAGAGGGTATCGAGAAGCTCGAAAATTCCGAATTTTTCCAAAAAAGAACCTCCTTTGCCGTAAAATTTTTTAAGAAAAGTTCAACTTTCACAACTTTTTGATTGCAAAAAGACCCGATATAGTATATAATAAGGTTTGTATCGTTAGAACGCAAAATCTCTCTTTTTGACAAGGATAGCCCTATGAGAAAAGGTCTGAAAAAATTCCTGTGCATTGCGACTGCGGCGACGCTTGTATGCGGCGCGCTGTCTTTTACCGCCTGCGGATATAAGTTCACCCCGCCCTCGGGCGAGGTCGATGCCCAAGCGGAAGTCACGTCCAACGGCGGCTTTGCCGTCAAGAAAGGCGACTATATTTACTTCATCAACGGCGTGGAGACGTACACGGCCAACAACGCGTACGGCGCGCCCGAAAAGGGTTCGCTCATGCGCATCAAGGCGGCGGATGCCGATGCGGGCAAGAACACCGCGGAGCTCGTCATTCCCTCCCTCATGGTCGCGGGCGACTACACCGCAGGCATCTTTATCTACGGCGACCGCGTGTATTACGCCACGCCCAACAACATGAAGAACACCGCGGGCGAAGTGGAGAACACCTACCTCGATTTCAAGAGCGCCAAGCTCGACGGCACGGATATCAAGAGCTACTTCTACGTGGCGGATAACACCACACAGTACCGCTATGTGGAAGTGGATAGCACGGTCTACCTCATGTATGCGGGCACCGACGGCGACGGCAACTCCGCCCTCCTCTCCTACAATACGGCGACGGGCAAGGAGACAGAACTTGCGGCGAATTACAGTTCGTTCCTGTTCAACAGCTTCTCCAAGGACGACCCGTGGATCTACTACACGATGTCCGTTCCCAACGAGGCGCGCTCGCAGGACGGTACGGGCACGTTGCAGTTCAACTATCAGCAGATCTACCGCGTCCGCGCCGACTGGACGGCGGAAAAGGCGGCGGGCGCCTACGATGCCGAAGCGCCCTACAAGTACACGTGGACGGAGAAATTCCTCGAGGCGACGAACGGCAAGGCGCCGTACATCAACCTCGGCGAGATCGTCCTCGATGGCTGGGGCGCGCTTTCGGGCGACGCCACGCAGTACAACCACTCGCAGTCCGAGCCCCTCACCAAGAGCTACGGCTACACCTACTCGCTCCGCTCGTACACCAATAACGGCATCTACTTCACGCGCGGCGACGGCGCGGCGGCGTCCAACGGCGACCTCGTCTACCTGTCCGCGGAGAAGCTCACAAGCGGCTGGGATTCCGTCACGGGCAACGGCGGCGACGTGTTGGAAAAGGTTGCCCCCGCCTCCAAGACGACGGGCGCCGAGATCTACTTCATCGAGAAGGACGGCGAAAAGAACGTCCATCACTATCTCGCCGTCAAGGATAGCGAGATCCACAACATCACGGCGGCAGAGGACGGCTCCGTCGCAAGCGAAGTGGCGGTCGCCTTCAACGTGAGCGGCGCGACCCTCGAATTTATCGATGCGTCCGATGCGACCTACAAGTATGTCTACTACTCCAAGAGCAACGGCGGCGGCGTCTCGGTGGAGCGCGCCGTCTACAACGGCACGGAGGACAACTACACCAACCTCTCCTTTGCGGGGGCGGATAACACTGCCTACAAGTCGGTCAAATTGCTCGACGTGCAGCACGCCACGGGTTGGTACGATTTCGAGATCATCGGCGGCACGGTATTCTATGCGGATGCCGCCTCGGTGGGTTCCGCTTCCTACAACTACGTCACCGCAGTCAACATCAAGAATGCGGACGGCACGTTGAAGAACAACGCCGAGCTCAAGGCATTCAACGATAAGTACGAAGAGATCATGGGCTCCAAGGGGCTCGTGCAGACGCTCTCCTCCAACGGCAACAGCAAACTCTCCGCCCTCATCTCCTACTATTTCAAGTCGGGCGAGACGGCCGCCTACGATGATAACCTCGACGAGGCAACAGAGAACGGCCGTTCGGATACCTACCTCTTCACCGATGCGGAAAAGAAGGCGTTCAAGGCGTTCACGGAGGGCAAGGGCGATACGTCCGACGATGCGCTCTTCGGCGCCGACGACTATAAGGACGGCGACAAGTCCTACCGCACCTATTCGTACTTTGCAACGCGCATCGGCAAGGTGAACGAGGCGGACGAGGAAGCCATCGCGCTCGCATGGCGCAACTCCATCCAGCGCGACGTCGCGCCCGAGGAAGAGCCCGCAAAGGGTCTCGCAGGCTGGAAGATCGCCCTCATCGCCATCGCGTGCGTGCTCGTCGCGGGCGGCTGCGCAGGCGCCGCGGTGTATCTCGAACTCCGCAAGCGCAAGGCGGCGGAAGCGCCCGCCCCCGCGCGCAGGAAGGTCGATACGACGGACGACCGCTCCATCGACGTCTACTCCGATGAACCCGAAGAAGTCACGGAACCCGCCGAAGTTCCCACTGAAACGGCAGAACCCGCTGAAGCGTCCGAACCTACGGAACCCGCGGAAGAGGCGGCAGAAGCGACCCCCGCGGAAACTCCCGTTGAACCCGCAGAAGCGCCCGCTCCCACCGACGAACCCAAAGAATAATCGGAATTTTCCAAGCGCCCCCTCCCCGGGGGCGCTTTTCCATACCCTTACCTTCCCCTTTGGAGGGGAAGGTGTCACCGAAGGTGACGGATGAGGTGTCATCCATTCTCTCCACCTTGTTGCTCTTGGCTCCCCCTCTTGGGGGAGGATGGGGCTTGCCCACCCCTACTTCGCCTACGGCTCGTGCCGCGCTTAGTCGGCAATAGTGCGCGCGGGGTGGAGGGGTGGGTG
>CANRFK010000099.1 GCA_947629875.1 uncultured Clostridia bacterium | reverse complement strand
AGCATGTCCTCGAGGTTGACGAGGTCGCAGTTGTGCATGTGCTGGGCGTAGTAGTCGGCGTCGTGGAAGTGGATGATTCCCTCGTCGTGCGCCTCCACAATTTCACGGGGCAGAAGGAGCCGCCGCGTGAGATCCTTGGAGACCTCGCCCGCCATATAGTCGCGCTGCACGGAGTTCACTGTGGGGTTCTTGTTGGAATTTTCCTGCTTGACCTCTTCGTTGTTGCATTCGATGAGCGTGAGGATGCGCTCATCCGTCGTGTTGGCGCGGCGGACAAGGGCGCGGGAATAGCGGTAGGTGATGTATTTGCGGGCAACGGCGAACGCCTTCTGATCCATGATCTGGTTCTCGACGAAGTCCTGTATCTCCTCCACGCTGACAGCGCGGTTCAAATCTCCCGCGAGAGCCGTCACTTTCTCCGCGATCGTCTGGATCTGTGCTTCGCTGAGGCGGTTGTCCTCGCTGACCTCCCTGTTGGCCTTGCGGATCGCATTCAGGATCTTTGAGATGTCGAATTTTACTTCCGTCCCGTTGCGTTTGATGATTTTCATGTCTTTCACCCCTCTCGTTCATCGGTGTCCCTTCCCCGAAAAGCGCCATCCAAAACAAAGAGCGCTCCCGCGAAGGGAACGCTCCTATCATAGCACTTTGCACTTGTCCTTGTCAAGAGTTTTGCCACAAAATTTTGTAGAAATTTTTTCGGGACACACAATATATTGTGGTTAAAGGGGAATTTGTCGAATTTTCGCCGTGAAACAGAGGGGCGCAAAAAGTTACACGCCTCGGCGCATTCAGAGGAGCACCGTGCCGTTGATGATGAGGGAAAACCTGCACTTCAGAAACGCCGCCGCGCGGCGGCAGAGCTGCATGCGCTTGAAGTAAATTTCAAAGTAATCCATCACCGAACAGATCGATGTATCGATCTCGATATGCAGGGCGATGATCCCCGCTTCCCTGTCCGTCCTGATGTACGAACGCTCGGCGGCGAGGTTTACGCGGTCGTGGATATCCGCCGACAGAATGTCGTCGATGGACTTCTTCACGCGGCTCTTGTGCACGTCGGCCTTGTCGGCGATGATGAGCGCCGATGAGATATCCGAGACGGGCGAGCCGAACTGCTCATCGTGGTTGCCGATGGCCATCATCACTTCGGCGGCGTCGATGGGCTCCATGCCGAGGCGCGTCAGAATTTTGTAGGCGAGAATGGCGCCGCTCTGCGCATGGTCCATGCGGTTGACGCAGTTGCCCATATCGTGGAGATAGCCCGCGATCTCCGCGAGACGGACACGCTCCTCGGGCGCGCCGAGCGAGCGCAGGATCTCCCCCGACCACTTGCTTACGATACTTGCATGCCTGCGGGAATGTTCGGTAAAGCCGAGCGCCTCGATCTGCTTGCCCGACATCGCCATGACGGCCTCCACTTCGCCGTCTGCCTTGATGGTTTCAAGATCGAGCATACGTTAAATCTCCGTCACGGTGAGGCTTCCGAAAATCTCCTCGTACTTGTTCTTGGTGAAGGAGATGGTGCCGAACGTCGTCACCGTCGCCGTGCCCGCGGCGACGCCTGCACGGAGGATATCGGGAAGATCGGCGCCCTGCTGCATTAAAACGGCCGCTGCGGCGACCATGCCGTCGCCCGCCCCCACCGTGGAGTTCACTGCCACGTTGATGCTCTTGCAGTAGTAGTTTTTTGTGCCGTTTGTGATGATGGCGCCGTCCTTGCCGAGGGAGAGGAGCACCGTCTTTGCGCCGCGGTCGAGAAGTTCGCGGCACCCGCCGAGCATCTCGTCGCGGTCACGCAGTTGCCGCCCCAGCGTCTCCTCGAGCTCCTCGAGGTTGGGCTTCACGAAGTCCACCCCCGCCTCCAAAGCCGCAAACAGCTTGGCGCCCTCGGTATCGGCGATGCGGAGCGACTTCGGATCGACCGCGCGGAAGATCTCGCGGTAAAAGCTCGTATCCACGCCGCGGGGCAGCCCGCCAGAGATGACAGTCACATCGGAGCGGGAAGAGAAACTGCGCACCATCTGCATGAGTTCCACGAGTTTGTCGCCGCCCACCTCTTCGCCGACGTCGTTGATCTCGGTGAGCATGGATTTTTTATCGATGCACTTGTAGTTTTCGCGGACGCGCCCGCCGTTCCACACAAAGGAGAAGGGCACCCCCTCTTTATCCAGCGCGCGCTCGAACATCGCGCCGTTTTCGTTGTACATAAAGCCCGTCGCAAACGCCTCTGCGCCGAGGCGCGAAACGCCGATCGCCACATTGAGCGCCTTCCCGGTGAAGGAGAGCGTCTTGCTCTTCACGACGTTCACCTTCCCGATATTCAGCGAGTCAAGCTCGATCGTCACGTCAACGCTCGGACTCATGCAAACCGTCAAAATCATTTCGACCCCCTTTCTCCCTCACGGGAGAACGCGGCAGTGCTCTGCCAAACCTATTATATTATGTCTGCGGAGAAAATTCAATCGGTGAACAAAAATTTTTCCCTTTACATCGAGATCATCTGCAGCGTCTCATAGAGTTCGTAGTTGAACTTCTTCTTCATGGAGACGGCCTCGATGATATCCATATCGATGATCTCGTTTTTGTGAATGCCCACAACGCGGTTGCCGATGCCGTCTTTGAGGAGCCGCACCGCCTTGTTGCCGAGCTGCGCGGCGAGCATCCTGTCCGCCATGGAGGGCGAGCCGCCCCGCTGGATGTGCCCGATGTTGGTGGCGCGCACGGAGTACGTCGTCACTTCCTGCAATTGTTTTGCGAACGCGTCCGCGCTCATCACGCCCTCGGCTACGACGATGATGTTGGAGTGCTTGCCGTTGGCGCGGGAGCGGTTGATGCGCATCACGATGTCGTCCATGTCGTAGGCGATCTCGGGGACGACGATGATCTCCGCGCCCGAAGTGATGCCCGTGTAGAGGGCGATATCGCCGCAGTGCCGCCCCATGACCTCCACGACGGAGATGCGCTCATGCGAGTTCATCGTGTCGCGCAAATTGTTGATGACGTCGTTACAGGTGTTGACCGCCGTGTCGAAGCCGAGCGTGTAGTCGGTGTACTGCAAGTCGTTGTCGATGGTGCCGGGAATGCCGATGGTCGGAATGCCGTAATCCTCGGTGAGGCACTTGGCGCCGCGGAACGAGCCATCGCCGCCGATGACGACGAGCCCCTCGATCCCCCGCCGTTCGAGGGTGGCGACTGCCTGTTTCTGCCCCTCCTTGGTGAGCATTTCGAGGCACCGCGCCGTGCGGAGCATGGTTCCGCCCCGCTGGACGATATCCGAGACCGAGCGCATCTCCATGGGCATCATTCTGTCCTCGATGAGCCCCGCATAGCCGCGCTCGATGCCGTAGACCTCCATGCCGAAATAGATCGCCGTGCGCACGACCGCACGGATGGCGGCGTTCATACCGGGTGCGTCTCCCCCGCTCGTGAGTAGACCGATTCGCTTCATAGTTTTTCTCCTTGGGTTTCCCGTTTCTCTCCCGCATTATACCACACAACTCGGAAAAAGAAAAGGGGTTTTTTTTATTTTTTCAGCGGTCAGACAACTTTTATACAACTTTCGGGGAGGAAGGTGCGGAGCTCCGCGATGAGGGCGCGGGAGAGCCGCACGCCCGCCTCGAACCGCTTGCCGCCGTGCAATATTTTGGCGGTGGTCTCCCCGGGGTAGCCGTCGAGCATGTCGAGAAGTTCGGAAAAATCCTCTTCGGGGAGCGTGCGCGCGTCCACCCACAGCGTTTCGCCGCCCGCGGCGGCGGTCTGCGGCCGCTCCTCTTTGCTTTCTTCCGTCTTGAATTCCGTGAGGGAATCGAGCAGGATAACGGGCAATTTTTCCGCGGGCAAATCGATCTTTCCCGAGATGCGCACCACGGCGTCGTGTTTGAGCGCACCCTTGATCTTCTCATACAGCCGCGAGAAGGCGAGGCATTCCACGCTCCCGTAGAGATCCTCCACGGTGATGAACGCCATGATGCCGCCCCCCTTCGTATTGTGCTTCTTGATGGCGGAGATAATTCCGCCCATCGTCACAGCGTCGCCCGCCTTCACCTGATGGTAGATGCGGTCGCCCGTCTCCTCGTCCTCCTCGAAATCGGAGAGGAGCCCCGTGTGGAAGTTGCAGTCGCCGAAATTGTGCGCATACGCGGCAAAGGGATGCCCGCTCACATACACGCCGAGCACCGATTTCTCTTTGGAGAGAAGGTCGGAAGTCTCCCATTCGGGAAGGTTGGGATACTCCACCTTGGGCGCCTCCTCCTCGATGATATCGCCGAAGAGGGACATCTGCGCGCTCCCCTTTTGTTTTTCGATGCCCGCAATGCGCCGCATGAGTTCTTCGTAGACGGCGGCATACTGCGAGCGTCGCTGCCCGAAGCCGTCGAACGCGCCGCCGAAGATGAGCGCCTCCACCATGCGCTTGTTGAGATACTTCGTGCACCGCATGAGGAAATCGGAGAAATCCTTAAAGGGGCCGTTCTTGTCCCGCTCGTGCATCACGTTCTCCATGGCGCCCACGCCCACGCCGCGCAGCGCACACAGGCCTATCCGCAGCCCCTCGCCCTGCACCGAGAAATACGCCTTGGAGAGATTGACGTCGGGCGGCAGCACCTTGATGTTCTTCTCCTTCATGTAGACGATATACTTCGCCACTTCGTCTATTTTGTCGATGCGGTTGTTGAGGACGCCCGCGAGGAATTCCTTGGGGTAATATTTCTTCAAATAGGCGGTCTGGTACGCGATGACGGCGTACGCCGCGGCGTGCGACTTGTTGAAGGCGTACGAGGCGAAACTCTCCATCTGCCCGAAGAGCTCGGC
>CANRFK010000098.1 GCA_947629875.1 uncultured Clostridia bacterium | reverse complement strand
GCCCTCTTCCTCTCCATGCAGTACAGGCGCATCACCGTGCGCGCCGTCGAAAATCTCGTGAAGAAGTACGCGCGCATCGTCTCCCCTCTCAAAAAAATCACGCCGCACAAGCTGCGCTCGACGTACGGCACCGCGCTGTACCGCGAGACGGGCGATATCTACATCGTTGCCGACGTTCTGGGGCACCGGGACGTGAATACGACGCGCAAGCACTATGCCGCCATCACCGAGGATCACAGAAAGTCGGTCGCCGGCAAAGTGAAACTGCACAGGACGGACGACGAATGAACGAAAAAACCGAGGTCGTCTACATTATCCAGCCCATTTTGGGCGCGGAGAGCAAGGCAGTGCATGAGGAGGCCGTCTCGCTCATCGAGAGCGCGGGGGCGTCCTATGCAGGGACGATCTACCAAAATATCCGCGAAGTCAACCCCGCGACATACATCGGCGAGGGAAAACTTCAAGAACTCAAGGAGCGGCTCGAGGGCTTGGACGATGTGACGGTGCTCTTCAACGGGGAACTCTCCCCCTCCCAGACGCTGAACATCTCCGAGGCGCTCGGCGGCAGGAAAGTCATCGACCGCACGACGCTCATCCTCGATATCTTTGCCATGCGCGCCGAGAGCAGTGAGGGAAAGTTGCAGGTGGAACTCGCCCAGCTCAACTACCTCTATCCCCGCCTTCGGGGCAAGGGCACGGCGCTCTCGCGGCTCGGGGGCGGCATCGGCACGCGGGGATAGAGGTAGTTGAGCTGGCGGCACATCCGTGCGCGCATCCATGCGCTCGAAGGGCGGCTCGCGGAGACGGAGAAGCGGCGGGCGCACCTCACGGAGCGCAGAAAAAAGGAGCGCGTGATGACGGTGGCGCTCGTTGGCTACACGAATACGGGGAAATCCACCCTTCTGAACGCCATGACGGGCGCGGACGTTCTGACGAAGGACGCCCTCTTTGCAACGCTCGATCCGACGGCGCGGGCGTTTGAAATAGAGGGCGTGCCCTTCCTCATGGTGGACACCGTAGGCTTTCTGCAAGCCCTTCCCCATCACCTCATCGAGGCATTCAAATCGACACTCGAGAGCGCGCTCCACTGCGACCTCGCGCTCATCGTGTGCGACGCTGCGGGCGACTACGGGATGCAACTGAATACGACCCTGAAAACGCTGGCCGATTTGGGATTTTCCGCACCCCATCTTGTTATTTTAAATAAATGCGACGTTGCGCCCGAGGGGTATTTTCCGCGGGACGCCGTGCGCATTTCCGCCAAGACGGGCGCGGGGCTCGAGGAGCTCAAACGGCGCATCTTTGACGCCTTGAAGGACAACTTTGTGCGAGCGGAACTCTTCATCCCCTACGCGCAGATGGGCGGCTACGGGAATTTGCGCCCCCTTCTCACCGAGCGTAGTGTGAAGTACACCGACGACGGTGTGAACATTTCCGCCATCATTCCCGCCATCTATGCGGAAAAATTCCGCCGCTTTATAAAATGAGCGCTGCCCGACGGCAACGCCCTTTTTTATTCCTTATAGTCCTTGGGGTCGGTGATCACCCTATCGATTTTGATGGTGGCAAAGTCCTTGATGTCGAGGCACTTGCCGCAGTTATCGCAGATTTTGTTGGGGTCGAGGTCGCACACTTCGCATTCGAGGCAACCGTCGCACTCTTTCGTCTCATCGAGGACACACATTTTGACTTCCATATTTTTATTATACCCCCTTTTTTGGCGTATGACAAGATAAATAAAAAAATTTTTTGAAAAAAGTTAAAACAAATGTTTGCAATTTTGTCATATATGTGCTATAATGGCATCGGAGGTGAGAGATGCTCAAACAGGACAAACTCTTGCATGTGCTCGACTATATCAACCGCTATATCGAGGAGAACGGATTCCCCCCCACCGTGCGGGATATCGGGCGCGACCTCGGCATCAAGTCCACCGCGACGGTGTATGACTATTTGAACCGCCTCAAAGATATGGGGCTATTGCAGAAGGCGGACAACAAAAAGCGCGCCGTTGCCGTGCGTAGCGGCGGGAATATGTTCCGCGCGCCCCTGCTTGGCACCGTGAATGCAGGCCAGCCCATCCTCGCCGTGGAGGAAAACGAGGGCTATTATCCCCTCCCCACCGCCGAATTTAAGGGCGACGACCTGTTTCTTCTGAATGTGCACGGCGAGAGCATGATCGAGGCGGGCATCTGCGACGGCGACAAGATCGTCGTTCGGCGGCAGGAGACGGCGGAGAACGGCGACATTGTGGTGGCCATGTTCGATGAGGGCTACGGCGACGGGGCGACCGTGAAGCGGTTTTTCAGGCGCGACGGGAAAATTGTTCTGCACCCCGAGAACGAGACAATGGCGGACATCGTGCCCGAAAACCCCGACGGCGTTAAGATTTTGGGGAAGGTCATTGGGCTTTTGAGAAGTATATAAAGCGGCACGTCCGGATAATAGGAAAAATTTTATGGCGTTGATACACTGCCCGGAATGCGGGCAAGAAATATCCGATAAGTCGCGCGTATGCGTTCATTGCGGATATCCGCTTGTGTGCGGCAAAATCAAGATAACATGCGATAAAATCGTCGGGAAGCACAGGATCTCGATAATGGACGCGGAGAGCGGCGAGGTACTCGGCTCCCTTTGCGGCGGCGAATTGCTTCAACTCAACATCAAAAAAGAGACAAAAATTATTGTGAAATACAGCATGTTTCTCAAAACAACGGCTACATTGCCGTATGACGGGAGCCATACTTACGAGATCACAAGCGGCGCCGGCGGAATGGGGATCGTGTTCCGAGAAATCAGTACCATCGTATGAAGTTATCGGGCGAATTATAAAAGGAAAAACGCGGCTGTGCCGCGATTATATTGAGGAAGAAATCACGCGCCGCCGCGGCAAAGCCGCGGCGGCGCGTTCGGTATGAGGAGTATCAGAGCGTTCGGTATGAGGGGCGGCGCGTGAGCGTATGAGGGGCGGCGCGTGAGCGTATGAGGGGCAATACAAAGTTTAAGGATTATTTCAAAGGCAGGCGGATTTACAAATTTTTTAAGTAAAAGACCTCTTCGGGCGTGAGTTTCCGGCAGGCGCCGCGGTCGAGCCCCGTGAGCGTCAGCTCCCCCACCTTGATGCGCTTCAAGAAGGCGACGGGCTTGCCGACGGCTTCAAACATCTTTCGGATCTCGCGGTTCTTTCCCTCGGTGAGCGTGACGTGCAACTTCGTGTACGCCTTGTCCGTCTCGACGACGTTTATCTTGCACTTCTTTGTGACGACGCCCTTTTCGATCTCCACGCCCGCGCGGAGGTGATTGAGGAGATTGGCCGTCACGGTGCCCTCCACGCGCACGAGATAGGTCTTGGGGATCTCATTTTGCGGCGCGGTGAGGCGGTAGGCGAGGTCGCCGTCGTTCGTGAGGATGAGAAGCCCCTCGGTATCGTAGTCGAGCCTTCCCACGGGGACGACCCGCCCTGCCCCCGCGGGGAGAAGATCCATCACCGTCTTTCTGCCCTTGTCGTCGGACACCGTGCAGAGGCAACCCTTGGGTTTGTTGAGAAGATAGTACTCGTACTTCACCTTGTGCGAGAGAAGTTTGCCGTCAAGCATGACGGCGTCGTCCGCTCCCACATCGTCGCCCGCCTTGGCGGTCTTTCCGTTGATGGTGACCCTGCCCTCGGCGACGAGTTCGTCCGCTCCCCTGCGGGAGGCGACGCCCTGCTCGGCGAGGAATTTATTGATGCGCATGTTGCCGCTCCGTAGAATTTTGTTCCATTAAATGATAAACAAATTCTGCGAAAAAAGCAACTTCTTTTCGAGGTATATTTTCATCTCACCCGCGATTTCCCCCGCGCTTCCCTGCTGTGGATCGTAGAGTTCCACCTCCCGCGTCACGTGCGAGGCCTCTTCCGCGGTGAGAGGATAGTAGAAGCCGTAGTGGACGGCGTAGCCCTCGACCTTCTCGGCGGGGTCGCACAGCGTGTGCATCGTGTAGGTCTCAAAGGCGGCGTCGAGAAGTTCCGCCGTGCGCTCGTACATCTCGGGGCAGTCCAATACGACGGAGACGAGTTTCATGCCGCCGCGCTCGGCGCTCGTGACGAGGCACCTGCCCGCCGAAGTCGTGAAACCCGTCTTGACACCGTTCGCGCCCTCGTAGTTTTTGAGCATCTTGTTCTTGTTCGCCCAGCCGCGCGGCGCGTAGTATTTGCAGGAGACAACGGTGCGGAAGGTCTCGTTCTCCATGGCATAAGCGGCGATAAATGAGAGGTCGCGCGCCGTCGTATAGTGCCGCTTGTCGGGAAGCCCGTGCGGGTTGACGAAGCGGCTGTCGGTTGCGCCGAGCGAGGCGGCTTTTTCGTTCATCCTCTGTGCGAACGCCTCGATGCTGCCGCTGTGGTGAAGGGCGAGCGTGACGGCGCAGTCGTTTCCCGAGCGCAGCATGAGCCCGTAGAGAAGTTCCTCCACGGTGTATTCGTCGCCCGCTTTCAGATAGACGCTGGAGCCCTCCACCCCCTCGGCCTCCTTGGGGATCGTGACGGTCTCCTTCAAGTTGCAGCCGTCGATGATGAGAATGGCGGTCAAAATTTTGGTCGTGCTCGCCATGGGGAGATTTGTCTCGGCGTTGACGGCGTGCAGGACGCGCTTCGAGGTGATCTCCACGACGCATTCCGCCTTGGCGGGCGTGGCTGCTGCAACGGACGCCGTTTCCCGTGCGGAGACGGGGATGAGCGGCGCGAGCAGCATGGCGAGCGCGCACGTTAAGATGGTAAATTTAGTCCGCATGTTCCTCGGCTTTCCTCAGACATTTGCCGACGATCTCCCCCGCCTTCTCGATGAGCC
>CANRFK010000097.1 GCA_947629875.1 uncultured Clostridia bacterium | reverse complement strand
GCGGAACTTCTCGGCGAGGTCGTCACCGACAGCACCAAGAAAAATCTCGAACTGCGCGCGGCGGCGGAAGCGGGCGCATGCGAGGGCAAACTTGCAATTGCCAAGCGCGCGAAGGAGCTCGGCTACGACGCCATTCACGATACCGTGCATGAAATGGCAAAGGACGAAGCCCGCCACGGCGCCGGCTTCAAGGGTCTTTTGAAGCGCTACTTCAACGCGTAAAATCGGTTACCGCGTCATTCTGCCCCGTGCAGGGTTACGCGTCATTCTGCCCCGTGCAGGGTTACGCGTCATTCTGAACCCCCGTAGGGGGTGAAGAATCCCGAACAACGAAGTCCAACCGCACAGTTAAACCAAAGAAGAAAGGGGCGAGCCCAACGGCTCGCCCCTTAATATATTGCCGCCCGCGCCAACGGCGCGGGCGGCAAAAATTTCACTTTCCGGATTTAAGCGGAAAAATTCCACCAAAGATAGGCAAGGGGATAGGCTGCAGTTTTGCCGAACTTTCTTTGATAGAGGGTAGATACAAACGTCTTCCGGAATGCCCTCCATTCTTTGCGGTTTGCTTTATGAAGATTGACCTGATCATAGTAATTGTTCCGCGTCGCGTAATAGGCTTCCTGCGATTCCTTGGAGAAGTCGTCGATCTGCGGAATTTCGGGATAGGGAACGGCGTCGGGCGTGCCGAGCTCTGCGGCCACGGCGGCCTCCTTATCCTCAAAGATGTATTTCTTTTCAACGCGCGCTTCCATCGCCAGTGCAACGATCTGTCCCGCGGCGAAAACAACGGTGAACAAGAATATGCAAATGCCGCCCGCGGTCAATTGGGTGAACATCTTGGAAGCGGAGCCCTCTGCGACGGGATACGTTACGTTGCTATGCGACGTAAACGCACACATAATGATAAAGATGGGCAAATAGATGAAGAGGAGCGTCGTATATTTCAGGTCGGCATAGCTCTTGTTCGTGAGTGCCAGAATGATGCCGTACACAACGGCCAAAATCGCAAAGATCAGAAGGAATACGGTGCACACAAACAGTGGATCGCCTGCCGCACCTTCCAACGTCAAGATCTCAAAGAAGGTTATAGAAGTCAGCTGCACGGTTTCCGATAGTTCATCGCTTTTTACCGAGATAAACGACCCGAATGCGCCTGCTGCCATGAGGCCGATCACAAGCACGCCGAACGCGATGAGCAGAAGAGAATGCAGCAGCCGCAACGCGTGTTTTGCGCGCAGTGCGGATTCGGTCGCCTCTTTTGTGGCGGCTTTCCCGCAGCGCGGACAGATTTTTCCTTCGAAATCCGTGCCGCAATTGGTGCAATGATTCATAGAAATACCCCCTCGGCCGAGAGCCGCCCGACAGGAAAGGGATACCTTTCCCGACAACAAATTTTTGTGCGGCTTTCGACAAATTTTATTGGTTTTATTATAGTATCCGTGAAAAAAGATGTCAAGACTTTTTTTGAAAAAAGGTATACCTTGCTTGATTTTTTTTTGACATTCCGAGCGCGCATTTTGCGATTTCGGGCGCTGCGAAGAAAAGGAGGCAACAAAGTGACGTACGGCTATGCAAGAGTTTCCGCCGCCGACCGGAATTTGAGCCGAAACCGCCCCGTTGTCAAGAGAAATATTTCCCGCCGCCTTTTTCCCCATATCCCGCCGCCTTTTTCCTCATACCGAGCCGCGCGCCGACGCTGTGGCGTCGGCGCGCGGCGAGTGTATCTTACCCTCCAACAACAGAGAGAACCCGTCGCGATCGCGGCGGGTTCTTCAAACGGAGAGGAACTTTGCACGGCTGGGACCGTGCGTTTTACGGCGGAGTTCCGGCCGCCCCTGTGCGGACGCTTTTCCGTCCGCACGTAAAGTGTAGCGCACCCCGCGGCGATTTTCAACCTATTCTTTCAACTTATCGCTCTATTTTGTGAAAAAAAATCAGTAGAGTTCAAAATTCACACTCTACTCACAGTAGAACCCTTGACAATCCCCGCAAATTGCGGTATAATCGTGCCCATGGAAGAACAGGACCAACTCGCCGTCGTCATCGGGAAAAACATCATGCGTCTGCGCAAAATGGCGAACATGACGCAGCTCGATCTCGCGGATAAATTAAACTATTCGGATAAATCCATCTCCAAATGGGAACAGGGCAACGGCATTCCGGACGTGCGCATTCTCGTGCGCCTCGCCGAGCTCTTCAACGTCTCGGTGGACGATCTCGTCAAGGAGCATCCCGAAAAGGAAGTCCTGCCCCGTAACACCAAACTTTTGCGCCGCATCATCATTCTCATGCTGTCGGTGGGGCTTTGCTGGCTCATCGCCGTCGTGGGATTTGTGCTGTTCGGCATCTTTGCGCCGAATATGCCCTACGCATGGCTCGCGTTCCTCTTTGCAGTCCCCGCCTCGGCGGTCGTCGTTCTGGTGTTCAGCTGTATTTGGAGTTGGAAGTGGCTGCGCATCGTGTCGCTCTCCGTCCTCATCTGGACGGCGCTCGCAGTCGTCTACGTCACGTCCTATGTCTATGGGCACAATATTTGGCTCATCTTTCTCATCGGTGTGCCCCTGCAAGTCTTGGCGCTCTTCTTCTTCGTATGGTGGAAACGCGCACACATCTTCCGCTTTTTCAGAAGAAAATAAAATACGGCGCGCCCTTCGGCGCGCTTTTTCAAAGGTGCATTCATGAAAGTGATCCCGCTCCCTTCCTCGGAGGAAAAGAGAACAAAAAAGCGTGCCGCGCTCCGCAGGCTCGGCATCGCATATTCTGTCGCCGTCGTCGCGTTTGCCCTGCTTGCGATTTTGCTCGCCCTCGGGCTGTTCGTCGCCGTCGTCGTGTTTGAGTTCAAGGGCGGACTCCAAAGTTCCCTGCTCTATATCCTCGTCGGCTCGTTTGCGGGCGGCGCGGTTCTCTTTGCGCTCGCGGCGTTCGGGCTCAACATTTTGGGAAGAGGGCACAGGGACGCCGAGCTCGATTTTTGCGAGCGGTGCGACGGGGAGGAGAGTTTTTACGTGGGCGAGGGAACGCTCGTCACGTTTGAAGAGAGGGGCGTCCGCATCCACGGCGAGCGCGAAGGGGGGCGCGAGATCGCCGTTCCCTATTCGGATATGCGCTTTTTCTCGGTGTGTACGCGGCGGCAGCCGCGGGAGAAGGGGGCATGGTCGGTGGTGCTCGAGATCCCCGCGCACTACCTTGCGCGGGACGGCAGGGCGGAGAAGGACGAAAAGCCCGCCCTCGTGCAGGCAGACGCAAAACCCCGCCTCTATGAGACGCTCGAACGCCGCGGCCTCGCCCTCATCGGCGAGCGGGAGGGCGGCGAGGAGAAGCGCTTCACGCGGCTCGCGGCATTTAATATGCCCCACCGCTCCAAGCGCAGGACGGCGATCCTCACGATCGTTGTGGGCGGCGTGATGGCGGTGGGCGGCGTGCTCGTCGCCGTGTTCTGGCAACCCGTGTTCGGGGCGATGCTCTCGGCCATCGGCGTCATGCTCGCGGCGCGCGCCGCGCTCACCTTTGCCCGCGCCAAGGGCACGCTCGGCGTGTACGAGGAGGGGCTCTTCTGGAAGGATACGGGTCGCGTGGACAGCGTGTTTCTGAAATGGGAAGAGGTAGAGAAGATCACCGTGGAGCCCAACAACGGCTTCGCCCTCTATCGCGTGCAGTGCGCGTACGGGGCGTATCACTTCCCCGCCGTCGGGGGCTCCGAGGAACTTCTGCGGGAGAAGCACCCCGAGAAATGGGGGAAATGAGCGATGCGGGAGCTGAAAATCCACGCAATTTACCACCACTTCAAGGGCAACCGCTACTATGTAGAGGGCGTCGCGCGGGACAGCGAGACGGGCGAAGAGATGGTCGTCTACCGCCAGCTGTACGGCGAGGGAGCCCTCTGGGTGCGCCCCAAGTCCATGTTTCTCTCCGAGGTGGACAGGGAGAAATACCCGAATGCCCCGCAAAAATACCGTTTTGAAGAGGAATAAACGTCTGTGCGGTTGCGCATAAGCGCACTGCATGATATAATATAGGGCAAGGAGACGGCATGATCTGTTCGAGGTGCGGAAAGGAAACTTCGCAGATATACGTAACGCGCATGAGGGACGAGGACGCCCGCCTTTCCCTCTGCCCCGCATGTCACCGTGCGCTCGCTTTGAGCACGCACGGTCTCTTGCCGTACAGCGAAGAGGAGAAGGCGGCGAGCGGGGAGTGTCCCGTCTGCGGCATGGCGTTTGAAGAGTTCCGCCGCACGGGGCTCTTGGGGTGCGCCAATTGCTACCGCGCCTTCCGCCGCGAGCTCATGCCCACGCTCCGCTCCGTGCAGGGGGACAGCGTGCACCACGGCAAAAAACAGGAGAACATCTCCGAGGAATATTACGACCGCATCCGCACCCTTGTGGATCGCATCGATACGCTCAAGGACAGCATCGAAAAGGAGATGCGCCGCGGCGCCTTTGCGCGGGCAAAACAGCTCAACGACGCCCTGCAAGAGGCCGACGCCGATTTGAGAGACTTGAATCGCGAACTCGCGGACAGGGGAGAGTGATGGAGAAGAGAGCCTTCGAGAGCGTGGCGGTCTCTTCGCGCATCCGCCTCGCCCGCAACTTCATGGACTATCCCTTCCCCGCGCGGCTCCTCTGTGATCCCCACGGGGAGGAACAGGCGCGCGAGATCGTGCGCATCGTCTCCGCCCAGCTCGTGCGGCTGGAATCCTTCACGCCCTATGTTCTTGCGGGCATGAGCGAGGAGAAGTGCGAACTGCTCGCCGAGAAAAATCTCATCAGCCGCGGGCTCATCGCCAACCGCCGCATCTCCTCCGCCCTCGTCTCCAAGGATGAGAGCAT
>CANRFK010000096.1 GCA_947629875.1 uncultured Clostridia bacterium | reverse complement strand
GTGGAGCGCACGCCCAATCTCTCCGAGGACGAGATCACCGAACTCGCCATCGACGCGGGCGCGGACGACGTCGTCACCCAAGAGGACGCCTACGAAATTTACACGACGCCCGCGGCATTCTCCGAGGCACGCAAGTATCTCGAAGGGAAGGGGCTTGAATTTTTGCAGGCGGAGATTGCCATGATTCCCCAGAACAAGATCGAACTTTCCCCCGAAAAACTCGAGACGTTCCGCAAAATGCTCGATAAATTGGAAGAAAACGACGACGTGCAGGACGTCTACCACAACGTCGACCTTCCCGAAGAGGACGAAGAGGAATGACGGTAGAGGAGCGTTGCCGCCTCGCCAAGGAGAGCGCGCCCTATCTTGCGCGCACCACCGAGGCAGAGAAGAACGAGATGCTCTCCGTCGCCGCCGATGCGCTCGTCGCGGACACGGAGGACATTTTGCGCGCCAACGCAGAGGATATCGCATCGTGCACCCGCGGCGCACAGTTTGAGGATAGATTGCGCCTCACGCCCGCGCGCATTTCCGCCATGGCGGAAGGCTTAAAAACGCTGCGGAATTTGCCCTGCCCCGTGGGGGAAGTCATCGAGCGCCACACCGCCGAGAGCGGCATCGTCATCGAGCGCGTCCGCGTCCCGTTCGGGGTCATCGGCGTCATCTACGAGGCGCGCCCCAACGTCACGGCGGATGCCATCGCGCTGTGCTTAAAGAGCGGAAACGCCGTCGTCTTGCGGGGCAGTAAGGATGCCTACCGCTCCAACGCGGCAATCGTAAATTGCATCAAGCGCGCATGGGAGAGGGCGGGCTTCTGCGCGGAGTTCGTGCAACTTCTGGAGGACTGCACCCGCGAGGGCGCGGCCGCCTTCATGCGGCAGAAGAAGTACCTCGACCTGCTCATCCCGCGCGGCGGGGCGTCCCTCATCCAAAGCGCGCTCGAAAACGCCACCGTTCCCGTCATCGAGACGGGCACGGGCAACTGCCACGTCTACGTGGAAAAGACCGCCGACCTCGAAATGGCGAAAAATATCCTCATCAACGCCAAGACCCAGCGCACCAGCGTGTGCAACGCCTGCGAGAGCCTCGTCGTCGACAGGGAGTTTGCCGAAAAACATCTCGCGGAGCTCCTCGCGCCCTTGCATGAGCACGGCGTGGAGATGGTGGGGGACGAGGAGGCGCAAAGGCTCTGCCCGTACGTTCAGCCCGCCGCCGAAGAGGACTTCTACACCGAGTTCCTCGCCCTCAAAATTTCCGTAAAAGTGATAGATGGGGTGGAAAAATCCATCCAATTCATCAACGAACACTCCACCAAACACAGCGAGGCCATCATCACAAGAGACAGCGCGGCGGCGGAAAAATTTTTACGCGAGATCGACTCCGCATGCGTGTACGTCAACGCATCCACCCGCTTTTCCGATGGGTTCGAATTCGGCTTCGGCGCGGAGATGGGCATCTCCACCCAAAAGTTGCACGCCCGCGGCCCGATGGGACTACGAGAACTTACGACCTACAAATTTGTCATCCACGGCAACGGACAAGTACGAAAATAATGTGAAAACAGTAAAAAAGAGCCCCGCATCAAGCGGGGCTTTCACGTATTCGGTTATCTTCTTCTTCCCATTTCGGCAATGGCGAGGTTCAAAAAGTACTCCGCCGTGGAGTTTTTGCGGATAATTTCCCGCGCCTCGGCGGGGGTGCACCAGCGCGCCTCGTCGATCTCCTCGCCGGGGGTAATTTCGATTTGCTCCGTCGTCACGAGGAAGCCGAGCATGAGGATATCTTTGGCGTCATGGAAGCGCGAGCCGATGTACCGCCACTTGACGGCGGGCAAGTTTGTCTCCTCCTTGAGCTCGCGCGGGATGGCCTTTTCGGCGTTCTCGCCCTTCTTCACATAGCCCGCAAAGAGCTTGTAATCGTCGTCGCCCTTGTGCTTGGCGAGCAGAATTTTATCCTCCGCGCGGTTTACAACGGCCATGGAGACGGCCACGGGGAAGAAGGGGAACTTGAATTTCTCGCAATTCGGACAATAGGGCACAAGCCCCTCGTTTTCGAGGAACCGAAGCGCCAGTTTTTCTCCGCAATCTCTGCAATACATGGAACTACCTCGTATTATTTCACTTATTTTACGCCCGAAAAATTAAATTGTCAACCCCTTTTTGAAAAATCATAGCACATTTTTTGATTTTTTTGTAAAAAAATCGCAAAAAAATTTTGCTCGGCACACTTTTTCTGTTTCGCCTCATGCCGCGCGCCGTCCTTTTCTCGGCTCCCCCTTGAGGGGGAGCTGTCACGCAGTGACGGAGGGGGTGTTTGCATCGAGAGCCGCTTATCGCTACCCCGTATGAATTTCACGCCCTCTCTTGCCCTCTCCTGCGAAAGGAGGAGGCCGTCCGCCCATCCCATTCCAAACTTTGCATTGGAAATCGCATATAACCGCTTGACAACGCGCGCGCGTGTATAGTATAATAAAACGTAATTTGCGCGGGGATTTTTCTGTCGAAAAATGCCCCCGGAAAGGAGTTTTTCATGCTTACCTCCATCTGCGGGATCAATTGGGGCGACGAAGGAAAGGGCAGAATGGTCGACCTTCTCTCCCGCGACTACGATATCGTCTGCCGCTATCAGGGCGGCAACAACGCGGGGCACACCGTCATCAACGAGCGCGGCAAGTTTGTTTTGAACCTGCTCCCCTCGGGCATCCTGCGCGAGAACGTCGTCAACGTCCTCGGGCTCGGCATGGTCATCGATATCAGGCACCTCACGGAGGAAGCAAACCGCCTGCGCGCACAGGGCATCAAAATCACGCCCGAAAACCTCAAAATTTCGGATAGAGCCACCATCACCATGCCCTATCACGTTCTCCTCGATTGCCTCGAAGAGGATCGTCTCGCGGGCAAAAAGTTCGGCTCCACGCGCCGCGGCATCGCACCCGCCTACGCCGACCGCTACATGAAGAAGGCGTTCCGCATGGGCGAACTTCTCGACCCCGACAGGATGTACGAGAAGGCGAAGGACATTGCGGAGTGGAAGAACCTCACCGTCGCGGGGGGCTACAGGCACGCCGCCGTCACCGCGGAGGAGATCGTGGAATACCTCAAAACGTACGGCGAACCCCTGAAAGATTACATCTGCGACGTGGGGCAGTACCTCAACGAGGCGCACGCTGCGGGCAAAAAAATTATGTTCGAGGCGCAGCTCGGGGCTCTCAGAGACGTCGACTTCGGCATCTTGCCGTACACCTCGAGTTCCTCCACCATCGCGGCGTATGCGCCCATCGGCGCGGGCGTGCCCAATCTTCGCCTCGATAAGTCCATCGGCATCATGAAGGCATATTCGAGCTGCGTGGGCGAGGGGCCGTTTACCGCCGAGTACTTCGGCGAAAAGGCCGTTAAACTTCGTGAGCTCGGCGGCGAATACGGCGCGGCGACGGGCAGACCGAGAAGGGTGGGGCCCTTCGATGCGGTCGCCTCCCGCTACGGCATCCGCTGTCAGGCGGCGGACGAGATCGCCCTCACCAAGCTCGATATCCTCTCGGGCTACGAGGAGATCGAGATCTGCACCGCCTACGAACTGGACGGCAAAGTCATCCGCGAATTTCCCTATCCCGACGCCCTCGACAGGTGCAAACCCGTGTTCGAGAAGGTGAAGGGGTGGAACTGCGACATCTCTTCCTGCCGCAAACCCTCCGACCTTCCCAAGGAGGCGCTCGGCTACATCGCCCTCCTCGAAGAACTCTGCGCGTGCAACATCGTCTACGTCTCCGTGGGCGCCGAGCGCGACGCATTCGTGAAAATGAAATGAGCAAGCGTAAATTCTACAAGATGCACGGCATCGGCAACGACTACATTTACTTCGATTGCTTCGATGCGCCCATCTACGATCCCGCGGCGGCCGCCAAAAAACTCTCCGACCGCCATTTTTCGGTGGGGGGAGACGGCATTGTGCTCATCCTGCCGAGCGGCGTTGCCGACGCCAAGATGCGCATGTTCAACGCCGACGGCAGCGAGGGAAAGATGTGCGGCAACGCCATCCGCTGCGTGGGCAAATTTTTGTACGAAGTCCGCGGCCTTCAAAAAAATATCATCACGGTGGAGACGCTCTCGGGCATCAAGACCCTGCAACTCTTTGTCCAAAACGGCGAAGTCGTCTCCGTCACGGTGGATATGGGCAGGGCGGAACTCGACCCCGCCAAAATTCCCGCCCGCTTCGAGGGCGACCGCGCGGTGAACGTCCCCCTCACGGTGGGCGGCGTAAAGTACAAAGTCACCTGCGTCTCCATGGGCAACCCGCACTGCGTGGTGTTCGGTGGCAATCCCGACCATATCGACGTTGAAAAAATCGGCTCGCAGTTTGAGAACTGTTCCGCCTTTCCCGACCGCGTCAACACCGAATTTATCGAGGTTTTGGGCAAGAACGAGCTCAAAATGCGCGTCTGGGAGCGGGGGAGCGGCGAAACGCTCGCCTGCGGCACGGGGGCTTGCGCGGCGGCGGTCGCGGCCGTCTTGAACGGCTACTGCGAGGAAAATGCGGAAATTTCCGTCCATCTTCGCGGCGGCGTGCTCACCGTGCGCTACACGGGGGAGTCCGTCTTTATGACGGGTCCCGCCGAATTTGCCTTCACGGGCGAAGCAGATCTCTGACATCACATTGAGGTATTCCCTATGACAAAATATATTTTCGTGACGGGCGGCGTCGTCTCGGGGCTCGGCAAGGGCATCACGGCGGCGAGTCTCGGGAGACTTCTCAAAATGCGGGGCTACAAAGTGGCGTCGCAGAAGCTCGACCCCTACATCAACATCGACCCCGGCACGATGAGCCCGTACCAGCACGGCGAAGTGTTCGTCACCGAGGACGGCGCGGAGACCGACCTCGACCT
>CANRFK010000095.1 GCA_947629875.1 uncultured Clostridia bacterium | reverse complement strand
ATGTGCCCGTACACGTAACTCTTGAATTTGAGCGTCTCGGGCTTCTCGGTGTAGAGGTGGGCGAACAGCGTCTCGTAGTCCACGCCGAAATCGAGGAGGAACGCCGCAAGCCGCAATGTCTCGCCCGTCACACCCTCAAAGCGGAACCGCCCGCTGTCCGTCACCATGCCCATGTAGATGTACGTCGCCGCCTCGCGTGAGATGGTCAGTTTGTCTTGGAAGGTCACGCAGAAATCGGCGATCATCTCGCACGCCGAAGAGCGGAAATCCTCCACCCAGTTGAGATCGCCGTAGGGGTCGGCCTCGATGTGGTGGTCGATTTTAATAATTTCCTTGGCAAGGCGGTAATTTTTGTTGGAGATGCGCTTGCGCGTGCCCGTATCGATGACGATGAGCAGCGCGCCCTCGTACGCTTCCTCGGGCACGCTGTCCTCCCCGCCGCAGAAGGCGAGGTAGTCCGCAAAATCGTCGTCCGTGAGGAAGATGCGCTTTTCGGGATAGGTATCGCGCAGAATGCGGGTAAATCCCATGGTGGAGCCCACCGCGTCCCCGTCGGGGCGGATGTGCCGCGAGACGATGATGGTCTCGTACGCCCCGATCTTCTCCAAAATTTTCTTTTTTATCTCTTCGTTCATACTGCCTCCGTCGCCGCGAGCGCGTCTAAATCGGCCAAGAGCTGCATCGCCGTCTCCCTGTCGGGCACGGTGCACCCGCTCGCCTTCTTGTGCCCGCCGCCGCCGTATTTTACGGCAATGGGGTTGATATTATAGCGGTTGGAGCGCAATTCCACGTGCACGCCGTCGTCGCATTCGGTGAAATTCGCCCACACGAATACGCCCTTGATGTCGCGCATGAGGCTCACGAGCCCCGAGGAGGTCACCCGCGCCGCATCCTTTCCTTCGGGCAGTTCCTCCCGCGCCGTGTAGATGTACGCCGCGTTGTGCTCCGTAAACTGAATTTTGTGCATGTTGTCCGCCTTGCGGATGATGGTCTCGAAGTCATCGGCGTACAGGTTGTAGTAGAGGGTGTTGAGGTCGATGGGCTGGGAGAGGAGGAAGGCGGCGAGCTCAAACGTCCGCGCCGTCACGTGGTCGTAGGAGAACCGCCCGCTGTCCGTCACCATGCCCATGTAGAGATAGGTCGCCGAGGAGACGGAGAGCTTCAACTTGCACTTTTTGGCGAACATGGCAACAAGCCCGCACGCGCTCTCGTAGGTACTCTCCACAATGTCGAGATCGGCGATCTTCTCGCAGTAGAGGTGGTGGTCGAAGCGCACCGTCTTTTCGGCGAGTTTGTACCTGTCGTCGCAGATCATGTGCGAAGCCCCGCAGTCGAGGATGATGGAGAGCGCCCCCGCAAACTCCTCGTCGGGCAGTTCGCTGAACGTCACATCAATGAAGGGGAGGCGCACCGCCTCGTCGCCCACGATGTACACGGTCTTTTGGGGGAAGTTGTCCTTGATGAGGTGATACAGCCCGAGCTGACTGCCGATGGCGTCGCCGTCGGGGTGGGAATGGCGGTGCAGAATGATGGTATCGTACCGTTTGATGAGTTTTAACGCTTGTTTGAACATGGCATCTCTCTCCGAATGGGGTCAAATGGGGTTGGAGAAATATTTTATCACATTATTTGAGATTTGTCAACCTTTTCCTGTTCCCACTTGACAAACCCCGAAATGTACCGTATAATGGGAACACTCACGTTATAGAAGAGGTCAACCATGAGAAAATACAGGATCCGCGTCGGGCTCGATGTAGACGATACCCTCTACGAATGCAACTCCTACGCCGTCGATATCATCAACCGCCGCCATCCCGATGAGGAGCCCCTCCGCATCGAGGAGATCAAGAGTTGGGGGGGCGCCGAACGCCACGGCGACGAGCGCATCGCGCTCTATTCCGACCCCGAGTTCGTCAGCACCCAGCCCATCACGCCGGGCGCGCAGGAATTCGTGAAGAAACTCTCCGAGATCGCCGATGTGTTCTTCGTCACGGCCGTGCCGCCGCGGTGCATGAGCGCGCGGGCGGAGCGTCTCGTCAAGGATTTCCCCGAGATCCCCGCCCAGAACATCCTCCTCGGCAGACGCAAGGATATCCTTCAGCTCGATATCATGCTCGATGACGGCGCACACAACATTTCCTCGTCCCGCGCGGCGTACCCCGTGCTCTTCCGCAAGCCGTGGAACGTCGGGCTCTCGGGGCTTCTGTCCGTCAACAGCTACGATGATTTCTTGCACTTCTGCGAAATGGTGCGCAATTCCTTCTCCGAGAACTTTCCGCAGCTCACCCATGGCGGCGTTTTGTGTCTCGTGGGGCCCTCGGGCTCGTCCAAGACGGAGATCGCAAGCGGTCTCACCAAGCTCGAGGGGTTCGAAAAGCCCTTAACTTCCACCACCCGTCCCCGCCGCAGCACGGAGGGGGAGGGCGCCTACCGCTTCATCAGCGAAGAGCAGTTCCTTTCCGAGATGAAGGCGGGCAGCTACTTCGAGACGACGGTGTACAGCGGCTACCACTTCGGCACGTCGGAGAAGGACATCGGCAGCATCGTGGAGCGCGGGCACATCGCCGTCATTCCCATCGATATCTGCGGGGCGATCACTCTCAAAAACCTGTACCGCGAGCGCGCCATGCTTGTCTTTACGCGCCGCGAGCGCGCCGATGCCATCAAGAGCATCATCGGGCGTGACATCGATATCGACGATAAGACGCGCCGCATCATGTCGCTCGACTTCGAGTACCGCAACAGCGAGATCTGCGATGCCGAGGTCAGCGTGGGGGACGACGTCTCCTCCGCCATCTCCGAAATTTTAGACCTCATCCACCAAGGCAAATAAATGCAAGGGGACGGGCACTGCCCGTCCCTTATCTCATACCGCGCTACCATAAATTGTCATTTCGCCCGACGCGTAGCGGCGCACGAAGTAGCGGAGCGGAGCGTAGTCGAGAAATCTCACCTCATTTTCACCCCCTCCTCGGGAGGTGGTGCCCCGTAGGGGCAGGGGTGGGGCTTACCTCATACCGAGCCCTCCGCCCGTCTCTATCCTCTTACCGAGCCGCCCGCCTACGCACAGCGTCGGCGGGCGGCGAGCGTATCTTTCCCCAAACGCAGTCCGCCCCGCCCCCATTCGGAAAAAGGCTTCACAAATCATACGGTCGCCTTTTCCGAAAGCCCCAAGGAAGGCTCCTCGTGAACCTTCCTTACTTGCCCCCTCCTCGGGAGGGGGGTAGGGGGGTGGGGCATCCCCCGCCCTTGCTTACCGCGTCATTCTGAACCGCTGCCCGAGCGCGTTGCGCTCGGGCAGCGGTGAAGAATCCCGAACAACAAAGTCCGTAGTCCCCTCCTCGGGAGGGGGGTAGGGGGGGTGGGGCTCCCGCATCCCCCCGCGAAAAATTGCCCCGCCCTCCACGCTTTTTCGAAAAATCTCTTTACAGCCGCGCGAAATTGTTATATAATATTCCATGAGGGAGGGGACATGCGGATCTTCGGAAATTGGAAATACATCGGCAAAAACCTCTGGTACGTATTGCCGTTCGCGATCGTGCCGGCCGTTTTCCTTACGCTCTCGTTGGATTACACGGCCATCTCGGGTTTTGTGCGCGCCTTCTTCACGGGGGAGCCCCGCGCGGACTTTCTTCACTATCTTCGGGTATGGAGTTTTCTGCGCATCGATTCGTGGGTGGGCGGCATTTGCAGTGTGCTCGCCATTGCGACGTGCGTCATCTTCATGACGCTCATGCTCGCCTTTGTGGAAAAGCACATGCGCATCGGCAAGCGCACCATAAGCGGCGTATTTTCCCAGCTCGGCAATCTTGCGCTCTCCACGCTCGCCGTCACCCTCATCTATTTTACCCTGTACGAAGTATGGTCGGTGCTGCTGTCCGCCCTTCTCTTTGTCGTGGCGCAGATCCGCGTCACCGCGCTCGTGTATGTTCTTACCTGCCTTCTCATCGCACTCGGGGTGTATGTCCTACTGTATCTCGCTACGATCTTCTATCTCTGGCTCCCGTGCAAGCAGATCACGGGCTTCGGCGGGTACGATGCCTTCCTCTATTCCTATCGGCTCGTCTTGGGCGTACGGCATAAACTCATTCTCTCGTGGCTCATCTCCTTTGTCGTGCTGCTCGTCGCGGTGGGGGGATTTGCTTTCTTGCCCACTTACGCATTCCACCCCGTCGCCATTCTCTTGTTTGCGGCGATGTTCATGGGCTTCGGCGTCCGCATGGAAACGGTGTATTTCATGACGGACAAATTGGATCGCGAAGATATCCTCAAAAGTTACAGGGAGCTGTAATATGCGTTTCCGCCATTCCGTCAGCATCACCACCGACAATTTCTCGTCGGTATTCAAGCTGCTTCTGTACCGCTTGGTCACGAGCATCATCTTTTTCAGCCTCTGCTATGTCATTCTGCGCTTGGGGCTCTCCAATATTACGGAGAGCGCCGAGGTCGCGCATTTCAAGAGCGTCATCGGCTCCTTCCTCAAAGCCATCTTCAACGGAGATACCGCCACATTGCACAATTTCCGCAGCGACTTTGCGAACGCCTCGGCCGACGTGTTGCATCTCATTTCGGCGAACAGCGGCGAAATCGCGGGGTGCATCGTGGGGCTTGCTCTTCTGTATCTCGTCTCGCGCTTTGTCAACGGCCTTGCACTCTTTGCCATTGCAGGCACCCTCAACGACCGTATGGAGACTTACTCCCGCACCAAGTTCTCGCAGGCATATTTCCGCCGCCTCGGCAAGGCCTCGCTCTATCAGGTCATCTACGTACCCCTGTGCTTTTTGTACGATGCCGTCATGCTCTCCGCGTGTTGGTTCCTGTTCTTCTATGCGCCGTCGTTCTTGCCGTCGAGGGGGTTCCTCACCATCCTCATCGCCATTTCGTTGGCGCTCACCGTGGTCGTCTGCCTCGAAGCCCTCAAAATGACGCTCATCTCCGCGTGGATCCCGGGGATGATCGCGGGCGGGGAGAAGGTCGGC
>CANRFK010000094.1 GCA_947629875.1 uncultured Clostridia bacterium | reverse complement strand
GTCGAGACGATGACGAGTTCCCTGTCGAAGTAATTTTTCGCCTTCTCCACGTCCACGAGCACGCCCTCGGGAATGGTAATCTCCCCGATCTTGGCGGCCGCCTCCACCACGTTGAACATGCTCCGCCCGGAAAGAGCTACCTTACGGCGGAACTTCACGGCGATATCGATGATCTGTTGCAGTCTGTGCACATTGGAGGCGAAGGTCGCGATGATGATGCGCCTGTCCGCATTCTCGGCGAAGAGGTGTTCAAGCGTCGTGCCCACCACTTTTTCGCTCATGGTGAACCCGGGGCGCTCGATGTTTGTGCTCTCCCCGAGGTACAGAAGCACGCCCTTCTTGCCGTATTCGGCGATCTCCCCGAGGTCGATGGGGCTGCCCGCCACGGGTGTGAGGTCGATTTTGAAGTCCCCGCTGTGGAAGATGAGCCCGTACGGGGTCTCGATGGCGAACGCCAGCGCCCCCGCAATGGAGTGGTTGACGTTGACGCAGTTCACCGTGAACACCCCCGCTTTGATCTTGTCCTTGGGCTTTACGGTGCGCTCCACCACATTGTTCATGCGGTGCTCGCGGAGTTTGTTGTCCACGAGGGCGAGCGTCAGCTTGGTGCCGTAGACGGGCGTCTCGGGCAGCAGTTCCTTCATGAGGTAGGGCACGCCGCCGATGTGATCCTCGTGCCCGTGCGTCAGAAAGACGCCGCGGATCTTGCGCTTGTTCTCGGCGAGGTAGGTGATGTCGGGGAACACGAGATCCACCCCGGGCAGTTCCTCTGTGGGGAAGATGATGCCCGCGTCGATGACGATGATATCGCTGCCGTACTCGATGGCGGTCATGTTCTTGCCGATCTCGCCCACGCCGCCCAAGAAGAGCACCTTTACGGGCTTCTTGCGCGGTTTTTTCTCCGCCGCCTGCACCTTTGCGGGCGCCTTCTCCCTCTTTGAAGTCGGCTTTTCGGCTCCCGCGTCCCTCTTGGGCTCCGCCTTCGTCTTTGCGGGAGATATGCCCTTCGCGGGTCTTGCGGATTGTGCGGGGGAAGTTACGGGCGTGAACTTCGTCCCCTTGCCCTTTGCGCGCGATTTTCTGCGCTGCACGAGCCCCGCCTCCGCCATCGCCTCGGGCGTGCGTTTCTCGCCGAGGCTCACTTTGCGGGCAGCGGGCGCTTCGCCCTTCTCCTGCCTGCGGTTGTATTCTTCGATGCCGTTGAGAATGGCAAGCTCAATGGCGTTTCTTTTGCTGTTTTTTGAATTGTCCTTTTTCAAACGATGCTCCTTATTCTTATTGTCGCAAATTCGCCGTTCATGCAAAGAGAGCCCTGAAATGCGGCTCTCTGCGTTTTTTCGGCGGTATCAAAAATCGAGGTCGGATCTCTCGACGATGGCGGTCTTTATCAGCCCTTCGGCGAGAAGTTCCTGTTCGCTCCGGTAGGCGTACTGCGCCACGTAATCCACGCGCGCCGTATCGCCAACCACCGCGCCGTTCTTCTCCATGAGAAGTTCCACAAGCCGTATGGCGCGCTTTAATGCTACGCCGCTCTTGATCCTCACCATCATGGGCGTCTTTTCGTACATCTTGGTATCGCCCGCGTACTTTTGGTGATAGACGCTCTCGGGGAACTCATCGGGATTGAGCGCAACATACAGGCAGAGCGTTCTGCCGCGGATGCCGATCTTCGCCACCGTCTCCCCCTTGAGGGTGAAGCGGTCGTTGGTCCAGCTCACCTGCGAGGCCGCCTTCTGGTAGGCGAGCAGCGCATTTTTGAGGTCGCTGTAATACCCCTTTACCTCCTCGTCGCTCTCGATGATCTTGGCAATGAAGCTACGCTTGTAGCGCGTCATCATGCCGTCGGGCGGCTCGGGCACCGCCACGGGCGCAACGGCAACGGGCACGGGAACGGCCGCGGAAACGGGCGTCTCTTCGGCTGCCGCCTCCTGCGGGGGCTCGGGCTCCTTTTCGTCCTCCGCGAGGGTGTCGCGCGCGATCTGCTCCAGATCGGTCTCGTCTCCGCGCAGAAGTTCGGCAACGCGGCGGGCGATCTTCTCGATGCTCTCCTCGCCGATCTTGAGCGACTGCTCCCGCACGATGGCGGCAACGACGTGCTCTGCCACGAGGTCGTAATCGGTGAGCGGAATGTTCTCTGCCACCTTGTCGGCAATGGTATTTTCGTCCACTTGCGGGATCGCCGCCGCAATGCGCTCGGCGAGCGCATCCTCATCCGCCTGCGGAAGCGCGGCGGCCACCTTATCCGCCACGAGGTCGTAATCGATCTCGGGGATCACGGTCGCGATCTTCTCGGCGAGAAGGTCGTAGTCAAACGTCTCATCGTCGAAGTGCACGGCGCGCGTAGCCGCGGGCTCCGCCTGTGCCGCCTCTTCTGTGGGCTCTTCGGGCTCCTCCGTGGGCTCTTCGGCGGGCTCTTCTGCGGCCGCCTCGGGCTTCGCCTCTTCGGGCTCTGCGGGCTCTTCTGCCTGCGCCGTCTCCCCTGCGGGCTCGGGCTCAACAACCGCCACGGGCTCCTCTTCCTGCACGGGTGCAGATTCGGTTTTCTCCGCCTGCATGGCGGCGAGTTTTTCCGCCACCTTTTCGGCGAGAACGTCGTAATCCACCTTCACCTCCGCCTGTTGCACAGCGGGAACGGTGAACGCCATCAGCCTCGCGTCGATGTGCTGGGCGAGTTTTTCAAAGACCTGCCCCGCCTGCGCCTTCACCTCCTCGAGGAGTTTATCCCGCATCGCGTCGCGTTCGCGGCTGTTGTAGTCGTAAATGGCGCTGCTCTGCTGGGCGACATAGCGAAGTTCGGCGAGAACGGCCTCCACGCCCGCGCGGAGTTCATCGGTGAGCGTCTCGTACGCATTCGCCTGCTGTTCGGAACTGTATTGGAGCTCCCGCTGAACGGAGAGACACACTTCATCTATTTTTCCCGCGACGCCGTTGTACATTCCCTCGAGGAGAATGGCATTTCTCTCGTCGCCGTTCTTGTTATCGTCCATGGAATACCTCACTCGCCGCAGACTGCGGCAGAATACTTCACATATCCATTTTACAACAAAATTGCTCAAATGTAAATATTTTTTGAGAATTTTCTGTGCCGCCGTGCCAAGTTTTTTGCCGCCCGTCCCCCGATTTTACCGAAATGCAAAAGAATTCGCGGAAATTCGGGGCAAACGCTTGCCATCTTTGCGGGAAAACGATATAATGATAGCAGTATACATTTATTCGTATCTGGAGGCAACATACAATGCGAGCATACAATTTTGCGGCGGGCCCCTCTACGCTCCCCCTCGAAGTCCTCGAAGAGGCGCAGCGCGACCTTTTGGATTTTGAAGGGACGGGAATGTCGGTCACCGAAATCTCTCACCGCAACAAAAAATTCGAAGCCATCGTGAACGAGGGCGAAGCGCTCATGCGCGAGCTTTTGAATATACCCGAAAATTATGCAGTCATTTTCGTGCAGGGCGGCGCGAGCCAGCAGTTCGCGGCAGTGCCCCTCAACCTCATGCACAAGGGAAGAGCCGACTACGTCGTCACGGGCAATTTTGCAAAGAAAGCCTACGAGGAGGGCAAGATCTACGGCGACGCCGCCTGCGTCGCCTCCTCCGAGGACAAAGTTTACACCTACATCCCCGACGTGAAGCATATTCCCTTCCGCGAAGGGACAGACTACGTACACATCTGCTCCAACAACACCATCTTCGGCACGCGGTATATAGAGTTCCCCGAGACCAAATCCCCCCTCGTCGCCGATATGTCGTCGGAGATCCTCTCCCGCGAGATAGACGTCAGCAAATTCGGCGTCATCTATGCGGGCGCGCAGAAGAACCTCGCCCCCGCGGGCGTCACCCTCGTCATCGCCCGCCGCGACCTCATCGGGGATCCCCTCCCCATCTGCCCCACCCTCCTCAAATGGAAGGTGCAGGACGAAAACCACAGCCTCTACAACACCCCGCCGTGCTTCTCTATCTACATTGCGACGCTCGTCTTGCGGCGGCTGAAAAAACTCGGCGGCGTCAAGGCGATGAACGAGATCAACGAGTACAAGGCGGGGCTGCTCTATGATTTCATCGACAACTCCCCCTACTACACCAACCGCGTGGAGAAAAAGTACCGCTCCATCATGAACGTGCCCTTCGTCACCCCGTCCAAGGAGGCCGATGAGAAGTTCGTCAAGGAAGCGACGGCGGCAGGGCTCGTCTCTTTGAAGGGTCACCGCCTCGTGGGCGGAATGAGGGCGTCCATCTACAACGCGATGCCCGTCGAGGGCGTCAAGGCGCTCGTCGAATTTATGAAGAAGTTTGAAAGGGAGAACGCATAATATGAGAATTCTCAAACTCAACGCCATCAGCCCCATCGCGGACGAAGTTTTCAAGGGCTACGAATACTCGGAGGCGGTGCAAGACCCCCACGGCGTCATGCTCCGCTCCTTCAACATGCACGATTATCCCCTCGGGGATAGCCTCCTCGCCGTCGCGCGCGCGGGCGCAGGCGTCAACAATATCCCCATCGAGAAGTGCACGGAGAAGGGCGTCGTCGTGTTCAACACCCCCGGCGCCAACGCCAACGCCGTCAAGGAGTTGGTGCTCTGCGAACTCTTCCTCGGCGGCAGAAAAATTGTCGACGGCGCCAATTGGGCGCAGAGCCTGAAAGGCAAGGCGGACATCTCCAAGCTCGTCGAAAAGGGCAAAAGCAAATTTGTCGGACAGGAAGTGAGCGGCAAAAAGCTGGGCGTCATCGGGCTTGGCGCGATCGGCGCGATGGTGGCCAACGCCGCCATCCACCTCGGGATGCAGGTCGTCGGCTACGACCCCTACATCTCCATCAAGAGCGCGTGGCTCATCAACCGCCGCGTGGAGTTCACCTCCGATTTGAATGAAGTCCTCAAAACGTGCGACTTTTTGACGGTGCACGTTCCCCTCACGCCCGACACCAAGGAGATGTTCAACAAAAAGACGCTTTCAAGTTGCAAGGACGGCGTCGTCATCATCAACAATTCGCGCGGCGACCTCGTCGTGAGCGCCGACATGGTCGAGGCGGTCAAGAGCGGCAAGGTCTCGCGCTACATCACCGACTTCCCCGACGAGACCCTCCTCGGCGTTGAAAACATTCTGTGCGTTCCCCACCTCGGCGCGAGCACGCCCGAGGCGGAGGACAACTGCGCCTACATGGCGGGCAAGCAGCTCGTGGACTATTTGGAGAACGGCAACATCACC
>CANRFK010000093.1 GCA_947629875.1 uncultured Clostridia bacterium | reverse complement strand
TGCCTCACCATGACGGCGACCCCCATTCCGCGCACCCTGCACCTGTCCCTCTCGGGCATCCGCGATATCTCCACCATCCGCACGCCGCCGCAGGCGCGCCTCCCCGTGCAGACGTACGTCACGGAGGAGACGGAGACCCTCATCCGCGATGCCTGCCTCCGCGAGATCGCCCGCCGCGGGCAAATTTTCCTCCTCTACAACCGCGTGGAGACCATCGAGAGCTACGCCCGCCGCGTGAGGGAAATCCTCCCCGAGGCGCGCGTCGCCGTCGCCCACGGCAGAATGGAGAAGTCCGCGCTCGAAAAGAATGTGTTCGGCTTCTACCGCGGCGAGTACGATATCCTCGTCACCACCACCATCATCGAGAACGGCGTCGATTTGCCTAACGCCAATACCCTCATCGTCATCGACGCCGATCGCCTCGGCATCTCGCAGCTCTACCAGCTCCGCGGCAGGGTGGGAAGGGGACTACGCCTCGCGCACGCCTACTTCACCTACAAGGCCGAGAAGGTCATGACGGAGAACGCCGCCGAACGCCTCAAAGCCATCATGCAGTTCACCGAGCTCGGCGCGGGCTTCAAGATCGCCATGCGCGATTTAGAGATCCGCGGCGCGGGCAACGTCCTCGGCGCCGAACAGCACGGGCATCTCGATCGGGTGGGCTACGAGTTATATGCCAAACTTTTGAAGGAAGAACTCACGGGAGAAAGGCAGGAGAGCGTCGATCTCGATGTCAAGGCGACGGCGTTCATCTCCGAGAAATACGTCGAATCCCCCGCGGGCAGAATGGACTGCTACAAGCAGATCGCCGAGATCCGCTCGGCCGCCGACTACAAGCGGGTGTGCACGTCGATGGAGGAGACCTACGGGGCGCTCCCGCCCGAGACACTCAACCTTCTCGTTATCGCTCTCATGAAGGGCTACGCCGCCCGCCTCAAAGTCAAAAAGATCTCGGTGAACAGCAAGGGCGGCGCCCTCGAGTTCGCCTCGCTTGCGGCGCTTTCGGACGAGCGCATGCAGGCCGCCATGGAGCGCTACCGCGGCGCCTACGCCCTCGATATGACGACGGCGCCCGTTCTCCGCTTCCGTCCCGCGTCGGACAGCGGCAAAACCATGGTTCAAATGACGAAATTTCTCAAATTTGCGGCAACTTTTGCGTGATTTTCATAAAAAAGAATTGCACAATTTGCGGAAATAGGTTATAATAGGGAATGTATGAAAATGCGGGGCGTATGTCCCGCACCCAAAACACGAAGTTCGGAGCGAAAAAATATGAAGATGAAAAAGAGAGCGGTTGCCGCGGTCGCACTTTCTGCGGTCATGGCATGCGGAGTACTTGCGGGGTGCGACGGTCTCGTCACGAGCGATGTCCGCAAGGACTATGAGCAGGTCGTCGCAGAAGTCAACATCACCGAAAGTGCCGATTTCAAGGAAGGCGGCGCCTACGCCGGCAAGGATTACGAAAAGGTCGTCACGACGTCCGGGATCACCAAGCGGGATCTCGTCTCGCTGTTCGCCTCGCAGGGCGGGTCTCTTGTCAACGGCGGCTATTCGTATGCCGATGCGTTCGATACCATCTGCGATACACTCATCAACCGTCAGGTCTACATTCAATATGCCAAGGTCTATTTCCTCGAAAACGGCGCAGAAGACGAAGAGGGGAAAAAGACGACCTACACCGTCGCGGGCTACGGGGATGCGGTCGCGGCCGCGGGCGAAGCCTACAAGGATGCCGCCTCCGAGAAGAAGCAGCTCGAAGAGGAGATCGCGGGTCTTGCCTACTTCCTCGATGACGAGGAGGAGAACAAGGCCATCTACGGCCTCAAATCCTCCGTCAACGATGCGCTCGATTCGCTCGAAGAGAGCATCATCGCCGCGACCGACGACCACGATCACGATGAAACGGTGCGCACGCTCCCCACGGGCGTCAACACCGAGGACGAAGATTACTATCCCGAAGTGTACGAGATCTACACGGGCACGGGTTCCCGCCACGTTGCGGACTGCGGCGAGTACGAGCTCGTCGAGGGGTCGACTGCGACAACGCGCAGAAAGGCGTACACCCAATTCTTGAACAATCTCCGCAGCTATGCGCTCCTCTATTCGGGCGAGGATACGAGCAACATCGAAAATCTCGTCTACTACTCCATGGAAGTCAAGAGCGCCTACGAGAGCGCCCTCCTTCAAAAGCTCAACGATTGCTTCGAGAAGGAAGCGGAGGACATCCTCACCAAGACGCAGGCAGAGAGCACAACGTGGGTCAGCGACATGTTCGATGAGGAAGTGGGCAGGCAGCAGAACAAATATCAGGGCGATACGGCCACCTTCGAGAGCGCGCTCGACGGGATATCGGATACCTCGTTCGTTCTCACCGCCCCCGAGGAGAACTACGGCTTCGTCATCAACATCCTGTTGCCGTTCTCCACGGCGCAGTCGCAGGAACTCACCGATGCGCCCATCGACAGCGGCGATAAGAAGGGCAACAAGTTCGCCCAGCGCGCCGCCATTCTCGAAAACGTCACGGCCACCGACCAGCGCGGCACGTGGTTCACGGGCGAGGAGGACTATTCCTTCGAGGTGGGAACGGGTACGGATGCCTACACGGGCACGCTCGACAACAAGGCGGATAGAACGTATCTCTTCTTCAAGGATTGCCTACCCGATGCCGATGGCAACACGGGCACCGAGTACGACGCGCTCAAAAACTACTACGGCAAGTACACCTACAACGGCAAAGTGACCCCGCCCACGGAAGGCGAGGGGAACGCGAAATATAAGCTCACCCCCAAGAAGATCAAGATTGGCGAATTCCTCAATGAAGTCACGGGCTATTTGGGCTCGGCAGACCTCACCGTCACGCCCGCCACAGTGAACAACTCCGACTACTTCACCAAGCCCGCGGCCGCGTATTACGATGCAAGCGGCAAGGTGAACTACGAAGCGTTCGTCTATGCGCAGGGCGCCGTCACGGGCGATGCAGCGTTCGATCCGAACAAGATGTTCGTCCGCGGTTCGTGGGAAAACAAGGCGTTCTCCGTCATCAACGAGTTGTCCTTCGCATACAATACCGATACGGGGGGACTCAATTCCTACCTCGGCTATGCGGTGACGCCCGCCAAGACGGATTTCGTCTCCGAATTCGAGTACGCGGCGCAGAAGGTGTGCGCGCTCGGCGCGGGCAACTACATCGTCGTTCCCTCGCAGTACGGCTGGCACTTCATCTACTGCACGTTCTCCTTCACGAAAGCGAACGAAACGCCCTTCACCTACAACGATGCCGAAAAGGGCGATGAGGGCACCTTCTCCTATCTCTTCTTCGAGAGCCTCAAATCGCAGAATATCTCGCAGTACACGTCGGATAAGCAGACGCAGATCATCAACAGCTACGTGAACGAGTGCTCTGAAAAGTATGAGAACCGCTATGCCGACCTCGCAAGTATCGGCTGATTCATCGGAAGGATATGGGCTATTTTGAAGCGATCTGGAAATCTATCGTTTTAGGTACGGTGCAGGGACTTACAGAGTTCCTGCCCGTTTCTTCAAGCGGACATTTGTCCCTCTTGCAGCGCGTCTTGGGCTACGAGATGGCGGGGGGGAGCATGATGTTCGTCAACGTCATGCTGCACCTCGGCACCCTGTTCGCCGTCGTATTCGTCTTTTGGCGGGATATCTTGGGGCTATTTAAGAAGCCCTTCAAAACGCTCCTCATGCTCATTGTCGCCACCGTCCCCGCCGCCGTCGTCGGCGTCTTTGCGGGCGACAAAATAGATGAGATCTTCGCGGGCGCACAGGGCTTACTGTACCTTGCAATTTGCTTTGCCTGCACGGCGGCGATGCTGCTTGTCTGCGAGCTCGTTGCAAAACGGTGGAAGGCGCCCAAGCCCCTCAATTGGCAGAACGCCGTCCCCATGGGTCTCATGCAGGCGGTCGCGCTCTTCCCGGGCATTTCACGGAGCGGCTCCACCATCGTCGCCGGCACCGTCAGCGGGGCAAAGCGGGAGGACGTCGCCAAGTTCTCCTTCCTCATGAGCATTCCCATTATTCTGGGAAGCGTCGTCATGGAAGTCAAAGATCTCATCTTCCCCGGCGAAGAGGGGCTCGCCTTCACGATGGGCGGCGCCGAGATCGTCGGCATGGTGGTGGGGGTTTTGTGCGCCGCCGCCTTCGGGCTCTTCTCCGTCAAGGTCATGCTCAAAGTCATAAGGAGGGCGAACTACAAGTGGTTCGCATTCTACCTCGTCCTTTTATCCCTCACCTGCTTCTGGCTCAACGCCCTCGCCATTTTGTAACCTCGTTTCTTGCCTGCCATATCAAATGTCATTTCGAGCGAAGCGTAGCGCAGTCGAGAAATCTCTACCTTGTTTCCCCATAGCCTGTCCCCCGCGTCATTCTGCCCCGCGCGCACTATTCGTCTACCAAGGGCGGCACGAGGAGCGTAGCGACGAAGTAGGGAGCAGAAGAATCCCGCCCAACGAAGTCCGACTTGCCCCCCTCGCGGGGGCTTTTTTCTTGCCCCCCTCCATGGGAGGGGGTAGGGGGGTGGGGCACCTCGTTCTCCCCTTACCTTCCCCTTGAGGGGAAGGTGTCGCGGCGTAGCCGCGACGGATGAGGTGTCATTATTCTCCCCTCATACGCTCACGCGCGTCTCCTTGCCCACCCCTTGAGGGGTGGGTGTCTGCCGCTTTGCGGCAGACGGAAGGGGTGTTATTGTTTTCCCTCATACGCTCACGCGCATCTCCTTGCCCACCCCTTGAGGGGTGGGTGTCTGTCGCTTTGCGGCAGACGGAAGGGGTGTCATCCATATCCCTCATACACTCATACACTCACCTGCCGCCCGCCGCCGACGCATCGCGTCGGCGGCGGGCGGCAGGTGAGTGTATCTTTCCCATTCGCTCCGCACTTCTTTTCTTTTTTTATCCGTTTCCTTCTTTTTCTGTTTTCTTTTAACGATGCGTCCCGATTTGCCTCTACTCTCGGTAGAACGGTTATTTTTCTTCTCATTTTCTGCGCCCGCCGAAGAAGTCGGCAGGCAAAAAAATATTAAAATTTTTTCAAAAATCCTGTCACATATCCCTCCGAAAGGAAAATTTGTATGGTACGATAGAATTGCAATGAGGGGCATATTTTCGAACATTCAAAAATCAAAAGAGGGGAAGAAAAGCGGCGGCGGCGCAAAAAAATTCCCGTCCCCGCCCGCGCGCGCAGTTCCCCCCTACGGGGGGAACTGCGCGCGCGGGCGGGGACGGGAATTTTTTTTGC
>CANRFK010000092.1 GCA_947629875.1 uncultured Clostridia bacterium | reverse complement strand
ATGCCTGTCCCCCCTCTTCGCCCGCATGCTTCTCTTCGGGCGCACGCTTCAGCGCGAGCACCTTTTGAACAAAGTCCTCCGTCGTGAAGTCGCAGTCCACCTCGATGCCTCGCCTTTTCAGCGCGGCGCAGAGCTTCGCCGTGAGCGGAATATCGAGGCCGAGGGCGAGGAGCTCGTCCGTCAGTTTGAAGAGTCCCTTGGGCGGCATGCAGTACACCACCCGCCCTTCGGAGAACACCGCGGCGCGCGTGCAGTTTTCGGCGATCTCGTCCATGTCGTGCGAGACGATGACCACCGTCTTGCACCACTCCCTGTGCAGGCGGTGCAAAAGTTGCATCACCTCCTGCTTGCCGAGGGGGTCGAGGCCCGCGGCGGGCTCGTCCAGAATGAGCACTTCGGGCTTTGTGACGATGACGCCCGCAATGGCGACGCGCCGCTTCTGCCCGCCCGAGAGGTCGAAGGGCGACTGCCCGGCGACCTCGCTATAATCGAGCCCGACAATTTCGAGGGCGGCGCGCACCGCCGCCTCTGTCTCCTCGGGCGTGAGTTTTTTCTCGGAGAAATTTTTGAGCCCGTAGGCGACGTCGTCCTTCACCGTCTCGGCAAAGAGTTGGTACTCGGGATATTGGAACACCATGCCCACCTTCTTGCGGAGGGCGCGGAAGTCTGTCTTTTTCGAGGCGAGGTCGAACTCCCCCACCTGCAACTTGGGCATGAACGGCGCGGGCTGTCCCTTCTTCGCCTTGGGCGGCTTGGGGTGGCGTTTTTTGGAGGCGGGCAGACGGATGAGGCCGTTGAGGTGCTGCACAAAGGTGGATTTGCCGCTCCCCGTGTGCCCGATGATGCCGAAAAACTCCCCCTCCTCCACGGTGAGGGAAACGTCGTTCAAGGCGCGCGTTTCAAAGGGAGATTTGGGATTGTAGGTATAGCTCAAATGCTCCGCTACGATACGCACTTTGCGATCTCCTCCGCAAGTTTTTCGATTTCCAGCGTATCCTCGACGGGGATGCCGCCCTCGCGCAGACCCTTGCAGATCTGCCCGATGCGCGGGAGCGCGAGATTGTACGTTAAAAGTTCCTCGTGCCGCCCGAAAATTTCGGCGGGCGTGCCCTGCATCACGATCTGCCCCCTGTTCATCACCACGGCGCGGTCTGCAAGGAGCGCCTCCTCCATGAAGTGCGTGATGAGCACGACGGTGATGTGCTCCTCCTTGTTGAGGCGCAGGACGACATCGATAATTTCCCTTCTGCCGCGGGGGTCGAGCATGGCGGTGGACTCGTCGAGGATCATGACCTTGGGCTTCAGGGCGAGCACGCCCGCGATGGCGACGCGCTGTTTTTGGCCGCCCGAGAGGCGGGAGACCGTCGCGTGGCGCAAATTCTCCATGCCGACGGCCTTCAAGGCAAAGTCGATGCGCGCGCCGATCTCCGCGCGGGGCAGCCCCACGTTCTCCGCGCCGAACGCCACGTCGTCCTCCACGATGGAGGCGACGGCTTGGTTATCGGGGTTCTGGAACACGACGCCCACGTTCTTGCGCACTTCATAGAGATTCTTGCGCACGAGCGGCAGATCGAAGGCGAGGATCTCCCCCTCGTCCGCCTCCAAAAGACCGTTGGAAAGGCGCGCGAGCGTGGATTTCCCGCTCCCGTTGTGCCCGAGAATGGCGACAAACTCGCCCTCCTCCACGGTAAAATTCAGATTTTCGATGGCAAACGCGTTTTCCCCGTAGGAAAATTTCACGTTGCGAAATTCCAATGCGTGCATGATTTTTCCTGTTCGCAGTTTCCATTATAGCAAAAAGGCGGCATTTTATCAATGAAAACGGGGGAACGTTTTGCAAAAAAAGCGCAAAAATGCAATGCGGGCGTGATTTGATAAAATTTTTTACTATTTTGCCTTTCCGTTTGACAAATTTTCTTCCCTGCGTTACAATAAGTTCGGTGATACCATGATACATATCGAAGAAGTGAAGACCTGCGCACAGCGCAGACAATTCGTGAAGTTCCCGTTGAAGCTCTACAAGGGGAACCCCTACTTCGTCCCGCCGCTCTACATGGACGAGATGAAGATGTTCAAGAAGAACTATTCGTACAACGACCAAGCCGAGGCCGTGTACTTCCTCGCCTACGACAAAAAGGAGGTCGTGGGGAGAATTTCGGGCATCTTGCAGCGCGTCGCCAACGAGAAGTGGCACCAAAAGCGCGTGCGCTTTACGCGGTTCGACAGCATCGACGATCAGGAAGTTGCAAGCGCCCTCTTCGCCGCCGTCGAGAAGTGGGCGAAGGACAAGGGCATGGATGAAGTTGTGGGGCCCTTGAACTTCTCCGACTTGGAGCGCGAGGGCTTGCTCATCGAGGGCTTCGACGAGCTCGCCACCTTTGAGGAGCAGTACAACTACCCCTACTACCAAAAACTCATCGAGAATTTGGGCTACCAAAAGGAAGTGGACTGGATCGAGCACAAGCTCTATCTTCCCAAGGAGCGGGACGAACGGCTTCCCCGCCTCTCGCAGAAAATTCTCGACCGCTACGGGCTCCACATGAGCAAGGCGAAGAACACGCGCGACTTTCTCAATAAATACGCCGATAAATTTTTTGAGGTGCTCGACGCCTCGTACGATGAAATTTACGGCACGGTGCCCTTCACCGAGAACATGAAGAGGACGCTCATCGCCAACTTCAAACTCATCATCGACATGCGGTTTATCCGCGTCATTCTCGATAAGGACGAGCGCCCCGTGTGCTTCGGCATCTGCTTTGCCTCGCTTGCAAAGGCGCTGCAAAAGTCGGGCGGACGGCTGACGATCCCCGCCCTCTTCCGCGTGTTGAAGGCGGTCAAACACCCCAAGATCATCGACCTCGCGCTCATTGGCGTCGTCGAGGAATACCGCATGAAGGGCGTAAGTTCGGTGCTCATCAACGAGCTCATCAATATGCTCGACGAGGACGGCGTGCAGTACTGCGAGACCAATCTGAATTTGGAGGACAATTACAGCATCCACAACATGTGGAAGTCGTTCGACAGCGTCCAGCACAAGCGCCGCCGCAGCTATGTGAAGAAGATTTAGAGATTTCTCCACGCGCTTCGCTTGGTCGAAATGACAGAAACGCAAGGCGGAATGACGACTTTTCCCCTCAAAAAAATGAGGGGATTTTTTATAAAATTTTCCCTATAAAGACCTCTGCGGCGGCGCGCGCTGCCGCCGCCCTCGCGGCAGCCGCGCTTGCCGCCGCAGAGGTCTTTTTTTTCACGCGCCGCCGCTTTTTTGCGTTGCATTCTCTTCTCTACATAGATATGGTAGCACGAAATTTTTGCTAAAAGTTTTGTATATGTCAAAAAATTTTTACTTTTTTATTTTTTGAGCCCCACCCCCTTTGTCCCCCTCCCGAGGAGGGACAAGCAGGAAGGCTTCCGAGGCGGGGCACGGGCGGACGGCGTTCGGGGAAGATACACTACTTCGTCGCTACGTTTCTCGTGCCGCGCATAGTAGACAATAGTGCGCGCGGGACACGCGCCGCCGCGGCGGCGCGTTCGGTATGAGGAACGGACTTCGTTGGTCGGGATTCTTCACCCGCCGCGCCCGCCCCCCAAGGGGGCGGGCGCGGCGGGTTCAGAATGACGCGTAGGGACAGAGAGACGGGGCGGAATGACGCGGTCAACCAGCGCGCGAGGAGAGATGACGCGGGGAATAGGCAAGGCTGAATGAGTACACCCCTTCCCTGCCCTCCCCCTCAAGGGGGAGGCAAGTAGGCGTGAGTGTATGAGGGAGTAAAATAGGATGGGAAGATAAGATACTCTCGCCGCAAAAGGCGGCTCGGTATGAGGGGCACGACGAAGTGAAGAGAAAGTGCGCCGCCCGCAGCGGAGCTGCGGGCGGCGCGATGTTCAACCGATTAAGTCGATGTTCAGGCGATAAATGTTCGATCGATAAATTTGTTGTTCAACCGATGAAGTCGGTATTCGGCTAAAAATGTTTGGTCAAGAAATTTGGCATTCAACCGATAGATGTTCTGTCCATGGATTTGGCATTCGATCGATAAACGTTTCGCCGATGATTTGGTGTTCAACCGACGAATTTGCCGTTGGAATATCTGCCGCTCCTGCGGCTTCCGTCGTTCCAGACGTATGTTCCGTAGCCATCGCGCTGGTCGTTTTTCCATTCCCCTGCATAATAGCCGTCCTTGTAAAAGTAGATCCCGTAGCCGTGCATGTTGCCATCTTTCCACGTTCCGATATATTCATCCCCGTCGTTCCAACGGTAGACCCCGAACCACTGTCGCTTGCCCCATTGGTGCTCGCCCACGTAGATCCCGTTGTTGTAGACGTCTTTGCCCCAACCGTAAGGATCGTTCAGGAAAAACTCCCCGATATAATAACTGTTTTCTTTCTTTTGTATGCCCCAATTTATTTTGCCGTCGGAAAACGATCCCGCGTGGTAGGTGTCGTCGAAACTTGATTTGTAGAATTCTCCATGCCGGTCGGCGCAACTCTTCGCATGAGAGCGGCGGAAGTCGAGATCCTGTTTCAGGATGTTCATTCCGGCCTGCGTAACATTGAAACGGTCGATGATGTTTCTGGCGGTCGGATCGTACAGGGTAAATTGGGCTGTGGCATTTTTCAAGTCATAATGCAGTCTGAATCTGTGCGGAATTGCCCGCGCGCTCACATCCGGAACGTTGTACGGGTTCAGGAAAAAATTGCAGTAATGGATATAATCGGCGTGGAAGATCCGGCAGTAGCCGTCGATGATCCCGCTGTCGACAAACTCTGCGTTGATCGTGCCCAACTTATCGTCTCCGAAAACTTTGCCTTGCCCGAGCGCGATAGGCCTTCCGCCATCGAGAAATCCCTGCCCGACATACCCCACTTTGCCGTTATGGCTCTCTTCCACCAAGTTCAGGTCTGCAATATAATAGATATCGCAATCGTAGTATGTTCTGTCGTCGGGATCGTAAAACTTGCATGTGCTGTGCTTTGCCTGTTCTGTCATGGGGTGCCTCCGAAAGGGATTTTCAAAATGTTACTACAATTTTATATTAAAATTAACGTTTTGTCAAGGGGGCGGGAAGATTTTTCCGCCGTGAGAACATGCCCCGCCTCGGAGACGCAGCTTGGATGTTCGTATCCATACCATGGGAAAGGGCGAGGCTGTTGCCTCGCCCCCCATTGGGCTCCCGAAAAAGATTTGCGCGGCAAAGATTTTCGGGAAAGAGGGGAACGCCTTTTCGGCGTATCCTACTTCGCCTTTGGCGGCGCGCCCTCGTCGCCGCACGAACGCTTTTTTCGCTTTTCTGCCGAAAAGCGCTTTTTGCGCGCGGCGGCTCCTCTTCCCATAAAAATACTGCGTCTTTTTACGGGAACCCTATTCAGCCCACAGGGCTGATGCAGTTTGCGGCA
>CANRFK010000091.1 GCA_947629875.1 uncultured Clostridia bacterium | reverse complement strand
TGCGCCGAAAAGGTGGGCGAGGACACCATGCTCTCGGGCATCATCCGCATGGTGCAGGAGGCGGGGGCGAGCAAGGCGCCCATCCAAAAACTTGCGGACAGGGTGGCGGCGGTGTTCGTGCCCGTCGTGCTGGCGCTTGCGCTCATCACCTTTGTCGTGTGGATCTCGGTGACGGGCGACGTGTACAGGGCGTTCAACTTCGGCGTGAGCGTTGTCGTCATCTCCTGCCCCTGCGCTTTAGGGCTTGCGACGCCCGTCGCGGTGATGGCGGCAACGGGCAGGGGCGCGGCGATGGGCGTGCTCTTCAAGAACGCCGAGGCCATGCAAAAGATGGCGACCGTGCACGATATTTTCCTCGACAAGACGGCGACCGTCACCGAGGGGAAGCCGCGCGTCGTGTTCTTCGACGGGGACGACGAAGCCAAGAAAGTGGCTTATGGGGTGGAAAATCAGCTCAATCATCCGCTCGCGCGGTGCATTGTGGAGTACTGCGGCGGGGGCTATGAAGCGGACAATGTGGAGTACATTGCGGGGCAGGGCGCCGTGGGCAGCGTGAACGGCAGGACGTACTTCCTCGGGAACGAGAACCTGATGCGGGCACGCGGCGTGGATTTTGACGGTTGGCGCGAGACGCACGAACGCCTCTCCGCCGAGGGGAAGACGGTGCTGTTTCTCGCCGAAACGCACAACGTATTGGCGGTTTTTGCCCTTGCGGACACTTTGAAGGCGGGGAGCAGAGAGGCGATCTCGGAGCTCTGCGGGCTCGGCTGCATGCCCGTGATGCTGACGGGCGACAACGCGGCGGTCGCAAAGCACATTGCATCGGAGGCGGGGTTCCCGCCCCATGAAACTTGCGTGTGCGCCGAACTTCTTCCCGAGGATAAACTGCAATATGTGCGCGCATTGCGCGAGCAAAACGACGCCGCAAAGCATGCTTCCCGCGAGGCGAAGCGGGCAAACCGCTATGTTGCGATGGTGGGCGACGGCATCAACGATGCGCCCGCTTTGAAGGAGGCGGACATCGGCATTGCGATGGGAAACGGCACCGATGTTGCCATCGAGAGCGCGGACATGGTGCTCGTGCGCGGCGACCTCGGCTGTCTGCCGCGCGCCGTCATGCTCGCCCGCAAGACGATGCGCATCATCAAACAGAACCTGTTTTGGGCGTTTTTCTACAACTGCATCGGCATTCCGCTCGCGGCGGGGGCGCTCTCGACGCTCGGCGTCGTGCTCAACCCCATGTATGCGGCGGCGGCGATGAGCGTTTCGTCCCTCTTTGTGGTGGGGAATGCGCTGCGGCTGACGCGCTTCATGAAAAAAAGACAAAAAACTGTGAAAACGGAGGACTATACCATGAAAAAAACTTTGACTGTGGTAGGAATGATGTGTGAGCACTGCGTAAAACACGTGACGGATGCGCTTGCCGCCGTGCCCGGCGTCGTGAAGGCGGAGGTGAAACTCGGCAAGAAGGGCAAGCCCGGTTCGGCCGTTGTGGAGCTTTCGGAAGAGGTGGCGGGCGAGGCGCTCGTGCATGCCGTCGAGGAAGCGGGGTATTCCGTCAAGGAGATCGCGTAAGAGAAGCGGCTCACAGGCGCGGAATGAGAAAAGCCGTTGACGGGGCGAAAACGCACAACGGTTTCGCGTTTTTTCGGCAAAATGCGGCAAAGGAAGCGCGTATGCGCATGAAAACATCTGTTATTCTGTCATAAAAAAGAGGTGGTTTTATGGCGGAAACTTTGCTGCTCGACAGGCGCACGCAGGGGCTCATCGAGGACTACGTTCCCGAAGGGGAACTCCTCGGCTCCCTCGTGCGCTTTTTCTCCATCTTCTCCGACGAGACGCGGCTGAAAATTTTGTCCGCGCTCGCCATTTCGGAGATGTGCGTAACCGATATCTCGCGCGTGCTCATGCTGAACCAGACGACGGTCTCCCACCAGCTGCGGTTTTTGAAGGACGCGGGGCTCGTGCGGTGCGAACGGCACGGGAAGATCATTTTTTACTTCCTGCAAAACGACGTGGTGAACGACGTGCTGTTGAAAGGCGTGGAGTTCTTGGGATATTGAGGGGGGAAGATGGGGGAATATGGGCGCGCCGCGGCTCAAAGAGCCGCGGCGCGCCTTTGTGGAGGCGGGTGGCGTATCTCTTATCGGGAGAGGGGTTGCGCTTTTCTCCGGAATATGATATAATGCGGTTGCCTGCGGGGAAACGGCGGGCGGCGAGGAAGATGTGTCGCACAGCAAAATGACGAAGCGGGGGCGTTCGCTCTACTTGGAGGAGTGGAACCCCTCGGCGAAAAAATTTATCAACGTCTGCAAGATCTGCGGGCGCAGGGGGTACAGCCCCACGATCGAAGCGGAGGGCTTTTGCGACGATCTGAAAAGAAGGGCGATTTACAGTGAATTGAAGCAGACGCTGCCCGCGTTGCCCCTCGATGAATGGGGGCGGTGCGAGGTCTGCGCCAAACTCGCGGACGGAAAAACGTAAGGTGGGGGCGGAAAAATGCGTGCGCCGCGGCTCTTTGAGCCGCGGCGCACGCTGTGTGAAGGATAAGGTGGAGCGATTATGAACACCTCATTCGTCCCCTACGGGGACACCTTCTCCTCACAGGAGAAGGCAAGATACGCTCACGCGCCGCCGCGGCATTCGCCGCGGCGGCGCGGGTTCGGTATGAGGGGGCTCGGTATGAGGGGCGGGGTGGAATGCGTAATGCCTCCCCACCACCGCCTACGGCGGAGCCTCCCCTCCAAGGGAGGGTGGGCCTCTCAAGGAGAGCGGGCGCGAAAGTCGGCGGGGAATTTGCGTGAAAATGTTGAAAAAACGCGCGAAGTCGTGTATAATGGTATTATGGAAAGAATATGCCCGCGCGGAAGCGAACTACGGCGTTTCGGCGGGCGGCGGAGACAGAGGGTGCGGCGCGAAAATGAGTGCGGCGGCACGGAGTTGGCATGAGTGAAAGCGTATTGCGCGAAAAGTTAAAACTTCTTCCCGATTCGCCCGGCGTGTATATCATGCTGGACAGGGATGGCGTTGTCATCTACGTCGGTAAGGCGCGCGTGCTCAAAAACCGCGTGCGGCAGTACTTCCATTCCTCCGAAAAGCCCGTCAAAGTGCAGGCCATGGTGGAGCAGATCGCCGACTTCTCCTACATTGTCACCCAATCCGAGGTGGACGCGCTCTCCCTCGAGAATACCTACATTAAAAAGTACAAGCCCAAGTACAACATTCTCCTCAAGGACGACAAGACCTATCCCTATATCAAGTTGCACACCAAGGAGGAATTTCCGCGCATCTCCATTACCCGCCGCATCAAGAAGGACGGCAAGTACTTCGGCCCCTTCATGCAGGGCATGAGTTGCAAGGACATTGTGGACGTGTGCGCCAAGGTGTACAATATCCGCACGTGCGGGGTTGCCGTCACCGAAAAGGAGAAAAAGCCCTGCCTCAACTATCATCTGCACCGCTGCCTCGCACCGTGCGCGCACCTCGTGACCAAAGAGGAGTATGCGGCGCGCGTGGAGAAGGCCATCGGGTTTCTCTCGGGGGACTACGAGGAGGCGGAGCGGATCCTGCGCGAGAAGATGCAGAAATTCGCCGAGGAGGAGCAGTTTGAGCTCGCCCTCGACTACCGCAACAAAATAAGCATGCTCTCGGGGCTTAAACTTCGCCGCATTACGGCGATGCCCAAGGATGTGGACGCCGACATCTGGGCGTTCGCCTCCAACGGGCTGTATGCGTGCATCAGTCTATTGGTGACGCGCAAGGGCATCATGCAGGGCAGCCGCAACTTTCCCCTCGAGGAGGGGGCGGGCGAGGCGGCAGAGAGCCTCACGAGCTTTCTGACCCAATACTACGCCGCCCACGAACTGCCGCATGAACTCGTGTTGGAGGGCGAGGCGGACGATATGCTCTTCCGCGACTACGCAAGGAGCGAGCGGGGCAAGAATGTGGAGATCACCCGTCCCAAGGCGGGCGTGAAGCGCGAACTTGCCGACATGGCGGCAAAGAATGCCAAGGAGTACCTCGAAAAGGCGGTCTCCGCCATTGCGCACAAGAACGATATGACCCGCCTCGCGTGCGAGAGGTTGCAGACGCTGCTCGGTTTGCGCCGCTACCCCCGCCGCATGGAGTGCTACGATATCTCGAACATCTCGGGCGTGGACAAGGTGGGCAGCATGGTGGTGTTCACCGACGGCGAGGCGGATAAGTACGAATACAGGCGCTTTCGCATTAAGACGGTGGAGGGGGCGAACGACTTTGCCTCTCTGCAAGAGGTGCTGCGGCGGCGGCTCGCAAAACTCGGCACCGACGAGGAGGAGCGCTTCGCCCGCCCCGACCTCGTGGTCATCGACGGCGGCAAGGGGCAACTCTCCGCCGTGAAAGCGGTTTTTGATGACATGGGGGTGGAAAATATCGATCTCATCTCCCTTGCAAAGCAGGAGGAAGAGGTGTTCACCCTGCGCTCGGATGAGCCCGTGCGCATCGACAGGCGCGACTACGCCCTGAAAACTTTGCAACGTATCCGCGACGAGGCGCACCGCTTCGCCATCACATATTTCCGCAACCTGCACTCCAAGCGGTCTCTCTCCTCCGTGCTCGAGGAGATCGACGGCGTGGGCAAGCGCAAGCGGGCGGCGCTCATGCAGAAGTTCGGCACGCTCTCCTCCATCATCGGCGCGAGCGAGAAGGAACTTGCCGCCGTGGAGGGCATCGGCCCCCAACTTGCGGGGCGCATCAAGCGCTATTTCGATACATTATGAGATATCCATTGTTTTTATCCGATTTCGACGGCACGCTCGTGCGCGCCGACGGGACGATCTCCGAAAAAAACAAGGCGGCCATTGCGCGCTACCGCGCGGCGGGGGGCATCTTCGCCGTGTGCACTGGGCGCATGCTCACCTCTATTGTGCCGCGGCTCAAAGAATTGGGGCTCGAGGACGGGCTCGCCGTCGCCTTCCAAGGGGCGACCATTGCCGATGTTGCGACGGGCAAACTCTTGAAGGACGAGGGGTTTTGCGAGGAGGACGCCCTCAAAGTGGTGCGGCTCTTGGAGGCCGAGGATGTGCATATTCACATCTATACCGTGGATGCGCTGTATGCAAACCGCGACGATGAGGCTCTGCGTCTCTATGAGGAGGTGTGCCGCGTGAAGCGCACCGCCGTTGTGGAAAAGCTCTCGGCGTTCATCGAGGAGAGGCACCCGCGCATTGTGAAGGCGCTCGCCATGGTGGAGTCCGAGCAGAAGGCGGCGCTCGCGGCGCGGCTTACAAAGGCGCTGGGGGACAAGTTCTTTGTGACGTGCTCCTCCGACTGGCTCGTCGAGGTGATGCCCGCGGGGCAGGACAAGGCGTCCGCGGTGGAGTTTCTCTCAAACTACTACAAAGTGCCGCGGGAAAAAATTGCCGCCATCGGCGACCAGCTCAACGACTTGCCCCTGCTGCGGGCGGCGGGCGGGCGGTTCGCCGTGGAAAACGCCGAGGAAGAACTCAAAAGTCAGGCGACCG
>CANRFK010000090.1 GCA_947629875.1 uncultured Clostridia bacterium | reverse complement strand
GGCATGCGCGCCGTCATCGAGGTGCGGGGCGCGGACGCCGATATCTCCAAAATCCTGAAAACGCTGTACAAATACACCGATCTCGAGGTGACGTTCGGCATGAACATGGTGGCGATCGCCGAGGGCAAGCCCAAGCTCATGGGGCTGATGGAGATCATCCGCTACTATGTGAATTACCAGCGCGAAGTGGTGCTCCGCCGCACGAAGTTCGATCTCAGCCAGGCCAAGGAGAGGTGCCACATTCTGGAGGGGCTCATCGTCGCCGTCCGCAACATCGACGAGGTCATCAAGATCATCAAGGGTGCGGACAGCACCTCCGACGCGCGTGAAAAGTTGAAGAAGCGCTTCGAGCTCTCCGAAAAACAGGCGCAGGCCATTCTCGACCTCCGCCTCGCCCGTCTCACCAAGCTCGAGGTGTTCAAACTGGAAGAGGAGCTCAAGGCGCTCAAAGCGCTCATCGAAAAGCTCACGGCCATCGCGACCACCCCCAAACTGCAGCTCAACGTTGTAAAGGAAGAGATCCTCGAGATCAAGAAGAAGTACAGGACGCCGAGGAAGTCCGTGCTCGTGTTCAACGAGGAGGACGCGGGGGCCGAACGCGCCGACATCCGCGAGCCCGGGCAGCCCGCGCTTATGTGCATTACGGCGGACGGCAAGTTCAAATGCGTCACCGAGAAGAATTTCAACCAATCCAACAAGACGATCGGCGACAACTCCAAGCGGAGCGCGGTCGTCGTCTCGAGCATCGGCGTACGCTCGGACGAGCAGGTGTTTGTGTTCTCCGACCGCGGAAACTGCTACCGCATGCACGCGGACGACTGCATGAAGAAGTTCAACGAGGGCGGCTATTCCCTCGCGGACATCTCCGAGGACGCCGTGAAGGGGGAGAAGCCCGTTGCGGTGTTCCGCGCCGACGGTTTGGAGGGCAACGTGCTCTTCATCACAAAGAGTGGCATGCTGAAAAAGACAGCATGGAGCGAATATAACGTGGCGAAGAAGAGCTTCCCCGCCATCCGCCTGAACGACGGCGACGCGGTGGTCGCCGTGCAGACGGACGCAGGGGACGATCCCGACGTGACGGTGTTCTTCGTGACAAAGGGCGGCATGTGCCTCAACGCCTTGCGGGACGATATCCCCCTGCAGGGACGCGTTGCCGGCGGCGTGAAGGGCATGAACCTGAAGGAGGGGGACGAGGTCATCTTCGCCTCGCAGATCGACAATGTGGGAGAGATCGTCGTTGCGATCTCCTCGGGCAGGTTCAAACGGGTGATCGCGGGACAGATCGACACCTTGCCCCGCTACCGCAAGGGCGTGCAGATCGCCTCTCTGAAGGGGGAGAGCGTCATCTTCGCCGACTACGTCACCGTGCCATACAAACTTGCCGTTGTCACCGAGGACGGCGGCATGACCGAGCTCTCCACCGAGGACGTGCCCATCGATATCACCAACACGCGCGGCAGACCGCTCAAGGGCGTGAAATGGACGGCGAAGGAAGTTTACGCCATGAAGTACCGCAAGGACGACTGACGAACGCTCGGGGAAACTTGCGGAGGAACTTGCGGGCGGCGACAGGCGGCGGCGGGATTTGGAGCCGTCTGCGGACGGTTATGACGGAGAAAAGCAGCGGAGTTTTTCCGCTGTTTTCGCTATATGGGGCGGGGTTTTGCGCATAAGCGGGGCGCATTTTCGGCGGCGTGCCCGAAATTTTTGCGGAGATTTGCTTTCTTCGCGAGCCCATCGTGCGGGAATTATGCGCATTTTGTTTGCTTTTCTCCTTGCGGTGTAGTATAATGGTGAAAAAAGAAAGGAATATATGGAGCACACGATCCGCCGACACGGATGAAAAATTATAAAATCAGGTAGCCCGATATGTTTACGAAACAGGATAAAATCAAAGAGTTTGACAAAAAAGTTTGGCTTTCCTCGCCCACGATGCACGGGGAAGAATTGCAGTGGATGTCCGACGCGTTCCACAAGAATTGGATGTCGACCGTGGGGGAGAATATCAACGAAGTCGAACGGCTCGTTGCCGAAAAAATCGGCTGCAAATATGCGGTTGCGCTCGCAACGGGAACTTCTTCCCTGCACCTTGCCGTAAAACTTGCGGGGATCAAGCGCGGCGACAAAGTTTTTTGTTCGGATATGACCTTTTCGGCAACGCTCAATCCCGTTGTGTACGAGGGCGGGATCCCCGTCTTTATCGATACCGAGCGCGACACGTGGAATATGGATCCCGTTGCGCTCGAAAGGGCGTTTGAACTCTATCCCGATGTCAAGCATATCGTGATCGCCAATCTCTACGGCACGCCCGGGAAAATGGATGAGATCAAAAAAATCGCGCAAAAGCACGGCGCGGCCATCGTCGAGGATGCGGCGGAAAGTTTCGGGGCGACCTATAAGGGGAGGCAGACCGGGACGTTCGGCGATATCGGTGTCATTAGTTTCAACGGCAATAAAATTATCACGGGTTCCGCGGGCGGAATGCTTTTAACGGACAGCCTCGGGGAGGCAAACAAGGCGCGGAAGTGGTCGACGCAGAGTCGCGAAAATGCGCCGTGGTATCAGCACGAGGAACTTGGTTATAACTATCGCATGAGCAATGTGATCGCGGGCGTGATCCGCGGCCAACTTCCCCATTTGGAGGAGCATATTGCCCAAAAGAAGGAGATCTATTCCCGCTACAAGGAGGGGTTTAAGGGGCTTCCCGTCTCGATGAACCCCTACGATGAAAAAAATTCCGAGCCCAATTTTTGGCTTTCCTGCATTCTGATTGACGAGGCCGCCATGTGTGAACAGGTGAGAGGGGAGCGCGAGGCGCTCTATCGCCCCGCGCACGGGAAGTCTTGCCCGACTGAAATTTTGGAGACGCTTGCGCGCTTCAACGCCGAGGGGAGACCTATTTGGAAGCCCATGCACATGCAACCCATCTTTCGCATGAACCCGTTTGTCACGCGGGAAGGAAGCGGACGGGGACGGACGAACGCCTATATCGCCGGTGTGGGCGCGGATGTGGGAATGGATATTTTCCGCCGTGGGCTTTGCCTTCCTTCGGACAATAAAATGACGCCCGGAGAACAGGACCGTATCATAGAAATCGTAAGGGCTTGTTTCGACTGATGAAAGAGTTTTTTAATGACTTGATTTCGACTTGGTGGGGAATTTTGATCCTCTGCCTCGTCTGCGCGGCGGTTTGGATCCTGCTCTCTGCATTGCTGTACCGGCAATTCTTCAAGCGGTTTTACGACGCCTTATTGAGCGGGATCGCCATTTTGGTTTTTTCCCCTCTTTTGCTTCTGCTCACCGTCGTCGGGGCGATCAAGATGAAGGGAAATCCGTTCTTTACGCAACCGCGCCCCGGGAGAAGGAAGAAACTTTCCAAGCGGCAGTGCGCAAAGCAGGGTGTACCCTATGGGACGTATGGCGAGGAAAAGATCTTCAAACTCGTGAAATTTCGCACGATGACTTGCGAAAAGGACGAAAACGGCGAGCTTTTGCCCGACGAGAAGCGGCTTACGAAATATGGAAAGTTTTTGCGCAGTACGTCGCTCGACGAACTGCCCGAGTTTTTCAACATTTTTGCAGGGCAGATGGCGATCGTGGGGCCGCGGCCGCTCTTGGTGCGGGATATGGTTTTTATGACGGCGGAACAGCGCAGCCGCCACAATGTGCGCCAAGGGCTTACGGGCCTTGCACAGGTAAACGGCAGGAATGCGATTTCCTGGGAACAAAAACTCGAATATGATCTTGAATATGTGAAACATATAACGATTTGGAAGGACTTGGCGATTTTTTTCAAGACCATAGGAAAAGTTTTGGGGCGGAGCGACATCAATCGCGAAGGAACGGCAAGCGATATCGACTTGGGCGATTGGCTGCTGCAAGAGGGAAAAGTGACCGAGGACGAATATCGGACAAAGCAATCAGAAGCAAAAGAAATGCTTGCGGCGTTAGATAAATAGCGGTAAGAGACAATGGAACTTGACGAATGGCGTTTGTATAATCACGGTTGGCTTCCTCAATGTGCGCCGCATGAAACCCCCGACCTCTCATCGTTTAAGGCATCGGAGCTTTTCCGCAGGGGGGGGGTGCTAATTCGCTATACGACAGACTACGACAAATGCAAAACGCAGGATTGGTGGTATGTAGTCAAGGACGATCCGTACGATATCTCTAAATTAAAGGCCAAGCAGAGGTGGGTCGTAAGGCAGGGTGATAAAAATTTTAATGTAAAGCGGATCGATCCTACATGCTATCGGGAAGATCTTTTTCGCGTCGCAACGGCTGCTTTTTCCGCATATCCCGCGAAATACAGACCCGATTTGCAAAAAGAGCGATTCTTTCGGGATATCGATACATGGAATGATAGCGCCGTATATGGCGCATTCTACCGCGAAACGGGTGAACTTGCCGGCTATAGCGTGATAAAAGATGCGGGAAGCTACATCGCGTTTCCCATTCAGAAAACCGATCCGGAATATGAAAAATATCAAGTCAATGCGGCATTGGTGTATTGTATTCTGAGGGAGCTTGAACCTGTGTTAACGCAGGGGAAATATATTTGCGACGGCGAAAAAAATATTTTGCATGAGACGGGATTTCCCGATTATCTCATCAAGTATTTCGGCTTCCGTAGGGCATACTGCAAGTTGCATCTTATTATCGCACCCAAAATAAAATGGATCGTCGGTATGGCGTATCCGTTTCGTAGGATATTGTATCGGTTGGACGGAGTCAAGAAATTCCACCAACTCAACGGGATCCTTCGCATGAAAGAAGTACTTCGGTCGCAGAAAAGGCGTTAAGAGAAGTGCGGTTTTGAAGAGGTAGGAATGGGAGAGCTCGTTTCGGTCATTATGCCGAATTACAACGGAGAAAGGTTCCTCGCCGAGACGATCGAATCGGTTTTGGCGCAGACATATCAGAATTGGGAACTTCTCATCACGGACGACTGTTCGACGGACGGCTCCGTGGCGATCGCGAGCAGCTATGCGGAGAAGGATCCGCGCGTCAAGCTGTTTGTGCAAGAAAAAAACAGCGGGGCGGCGGAGGCGCGCAACCGTTCTCTCAGCGAGGCGAAAGGAAAGTGGATCGCGTTTTTGGACAGCGACGATGTGTGGCTTCCCGAAAAATTGGAGAAGCAGATCGCGTTCATGGAAGAGAACGGGTATAAATTCAGTTATACCAAATACGAGCATATCGACGAAAATTCCGAGCGGATGGGCGTGACCGTCGTCGGCCCGAAAAAACTCGGCAAACGCAGAATGTTTCACTATTGCTATCCCGGTTGTCTTACGGTGATGTATGATGCAGAGACGGTGGGCGTTTTGCAAGTCGATGGGCGTATCGGCAACGGTGAAAACGACTATGCGCTCTGGCTCAAAGCCGTAAAAAAGGCGACGTGCTATTATTTGAACGAAACGCTTGCGCGGTACCGCGTGAGAAAAGTCTCGCTTTCGCACGGAAGAAAGATGCGGCTTGTGAAAAACCACTACTATCTCATGCGATACAGCGAAAACCGCGGCAGATTTGTTTCGTTTTATTACATGATGATCCACCTCTTCTACGG
>CANRFK010000089.1 GCA_947629875.1 uncultured Clostridia bacterium | reverse complement strand
GTCACCGATATCGTCATTCTCGTCGTCGCGGCGGATGACGGCATCATGCCGCAGACGGTGGAGGCCATCGACCACGCCAAGGCCGCAAACGTGCCCATCATCGTCGCGGTCAATAAAATCGATAAACCGCACGTCGATCCCGACGGCGTCAAACAACAACTCATGCGCTACGACCTCGTGCCCGAGGAGTGGGGCGGCGACGTGATGGTCGTGCCCATCTCCGCCAAGACGGGACAGGGCGTGGACGCGCTTTTGGAGAGCGTTCTGCTCCAAGCCGAGATGCTCGAACTCAAAGCCGACCCCGAGCGCAAGGCGAAGGGCGTCGTCATCGAGGCCAAACTCGACAAGGGCAAGGGTCCCATGGCGAGCGTGCTCATCCAGAACGGCACCCTGCGCGTGGGCGACAACCTCATTTCGGGCACCACGATGGGCAAGGTGCGCGCCATGCTCGACGACATGGGTCGCCCCGTGAAGGAAGCGGGCCCCTCCATGGCCGTCTCCGTTCTCGGCCTCGAAGATGTGCCGGGCGCGGGCGACGCCATCTTCGCCGTGGAGCAGTCCCTCATGAAGCAGGTGCAGGAGGAGCGCAAGAACAAGGAGCGCGAATCCATGATCCGTGAGACCAAGAAGACCAGCCTCGACGACCTCTTCAAGGACGTCACCGAGGGCAACGTGAAGAACTTGAACGTCATCGTGAAGGCCGACGTGCAGGGCTCGGTGGAGGCGGTGCGGAGTTCGCTCGAAAAACTATCCAATGACGAAGTGCACGTGAAGGTCATCCACAGCGCGGCGGGCGCCATCTCCGAGAACGACGTGATGCTCGCCGACAGCGCGGACGCCATCATCATCGGCTTCAACGTGCGCCCCGACAGCAAGGCCAAGACGCTCGCCGAGCGCAGCAAGGTGGACGTGCGGCTGTACCGCATCATCTACGAACTTTTGGACGACATGGAGGCCGCGCTCAAGGGCATGCTCTCCCCCAAGTACAAAGAAGTGTACATGGGCAAGGCGGAGGTCAAACAGACCTTCAACATCACGGGCGTGGGCGTCGTTGCGGGGTGCCTCGTCACCGAGGGACGGCTCGTGCGCGGCGGGAAACTGCGCATCTACCGCGACAACGTGATGATCGTAGAGGGGAACTGCAAGACCTTGAAGCACTACAAGGACGAGGTGAAGGAGATCGCGGCGGGGCTCGAATGCGGCTGCGCCATCGAGAACTTCAACGAGATCCGCGTGGGTGACTTCATCGAGTGCTATCTCATCGAGGAGATCAAGGCATGAAGCGGACAGAGAGATTGGACAGCGAGTTCAGAAAGGAGATCTCCGCCATCATCGCGGGCCCCTTGAAGAACCGCGCGCCCGAGATGAAGGGGCTTGTGAGCGTCACCGAAGTGCACGTCTCCCCCGACCTCAAAACGGCGAAGGTCTATGTGAGCGTGTATGCCGCTTCCCCCGAAGAAAAGGCCGATACATTGTCGGTTTTGCGCGAAAATGCGGGGTTCATCCGCCATGAACTCGCGCAAGTGATGCGCATGCGCACGGTGCCGCAGCTTTCCATTCTCTCCGACGACAGCATGGAGTACGGCTCGAAAATGGACGCGATCTTTGCAGACCTCCACAGGGAAGAAAAATGAACACGATAGAAGAGATCGCATCCGTATTGAAACAATCGGAGAGCGCGGTGATCTTTACCCATACGCGACCCGACGGGGACACCATCGGGAGCGGAATGGCGCTTCACCGCGCTCTCACTTTTTTGGGGAAGAAGTGCGAGGTCGTGAACGACAGCGCCATTCCCGAGAAGTTCTCCTTCCTCGAGGGAGTGAAGGAGATAAAGCGCGCGCCGACGCTCCGTGCGGACACCTACGTTGCCGTCGATACGAGCGACATCGCGCGGCTCGGGCAGCTCTCCGATGTGTTCTCCAAGGGGGCGGCGAGGCGGACGACGGTCAACATCGATCACCATATTTCCAACCCCATATATGCAAAATACAACTACGTCGTCGAGACGCCGAGCAACTGCGAGAATATCTTGAAGGTCATCCGCGCGATGGGGGTTCCCATTGAGGGGGACGTTGCGCGGTTCTTGCTCCTCGGCATGGTGACGGATTCGGGCGGCTTCACCCATGCGGGCGTGGCGGGGGATACCCTGCGCGCCGCGGCGCTTACCGCGGACGGGGGCGCCGACGTGAATACGACCTACTTTGAGACGTGCTGCCGCCAGTCCAAGGCGCGCGCGCTCCTCTATGCCGAGGTCATCTCCCACCTTCGGTTTCTCCTCGACGATACCCTCGTCATCGCCTTCGTGACGCAGAAGATGCTCGACCGCTACGGCCTCATGAGCTACGTTACGGAGGGGTTCGTCGATTTCGGGCTCACCATTGACGGCATCGAGGTGAGCGTCTGCCTGCTCGAGGTGCAGACGGGGAAGTACAAGGTCTCCTTCCGCTCGCGGGGAAAGGTGAACGTGAGCGATGTTGCAAAGACGTTCGGCGGCGGCGGGCACGTGCTCGCCTCGGGGTGCATGCTCTTCGGCGACTACGAGGAGGTCTGCGATAAGCTGCGCTATGCCGTGTGGCAACATTCGGGGAGCGTATGACGGGTTTTCTCAACATCGACAAGCCGTCGGGGAAGTCCTCGGCGCACACCGTGAACTTTGTAAAGCGGCTGACGGGGCGCCCTGCGGGGCACTTGGGCACGCTCGATCCCTTCGCAAGCGGCGTGCTGCCCGTGGGGCTCGGCAACGCCAACAGGCTGTTTGACTACTTTCTCACCAAGAAAAAGACGTATTCGGCGCGGTTTTACTTCGGCGCGACGACGGACACCCTCGACCCCGAGGGGGCGCTCACGGTGGGCGGCGAAGTGCCCGCGGAGGAAGAAATCCGCAATACATTGTCGAAATTCGTGGGGACGCTCGACCAGATGCCGCCCGCGTACAGCGCAAAGAGCGTGGGCGGACGGCGCAGTTATGAACTCGCAAGAAGGGGCGAGGCGCCGCAGCTTTCAACAAAGCGCGTGACGGTGGAAAGGTTTGATTTGCTCGGACAGACGGGCGTGCACGAATTTGAGTTTGAAATTACCTGCGGGGCGGGGACATATATCCGCGCGCTCGCAAGGGATCTCGCCGAGGCGCTTGGAACGCTCGGCTACTGCACCGCCCTGCGGCGCACCGCGAGCGGCATTTTTACCGCGGAGACCGCCGTTCTCCCCGAAAGGCTTACGCCCGAGAATTGGCGGGAATTTTTGATCGAAACCGACAGCGTTTTGCCGTTTTCCGTGATTTCCAGCGAGGATAAGCGGCTTTTGCAGGGGCAGAAAGTGGAGACCGACCTTCAAGACGGGCTGTATAAACTGTACTTCGAGGGGGCGTTCTACGGGCTCGCCAAGGCGGAGGGCGGACTTCTCAAAGCGGAGAAAAAACTATGCTGACGTTTGCGTTCGGCGAGGGTTACAGGGAGCCGTGCGCGCTCGTTATGGGCATGTTCGACGGGCTCCACCGCGGGCATCGGCTGCTCCTCGACGAGGCGAAAAAGACGGGACTGCCCGTTGTGCTTACCGCGATGTACGGCGGCAAGGGCGGACAGCTCTTTACGCGCGGGGAGCGGGCTGTTATCTTTGCGCGGGCGGGGGTCGCTGCCGTGTGCGAGATCCGGCTTGACGAGGAACTCCGCGCCATGTCTGCGGAAGGGTTTGCGGGCGAACTGTTTGCAAAAATCGAGGCGCGCGCCGTGTACTGCGGGGAGGATTTCCGCTTCGGGAAAGACGCCCTCGGAACCCCGAAAACGCTCAAACGTTGTGCGTTTTGCCCGATTTTCGCCCTGCCCGTCGTGAAAAACGGGGGCGAGAAAATTTCCTCCTCCGCGCTCAAAGAGCGGCTCCTTGCGGGGGATATGGTCGCCCTCCGCGCGGCGGGGCTTAATTACTTCGTGCAGGGCACGGTGGAGCACGGGCGCGAGGTGGGCAGGACGTACGGTTTTCCCACGCTCAACCTGACCCCTTCCCCCGAAAAACTTCTGCCGCCCGACGGGGTGTACGGCGGGCTGTGCGAGACGCCCAAGGGGAAGTTTCCCTGCATCGTCAACTTCGGCGCGCGCCCCACGTTCGGCGTTGCGGAGCGCAAGATCGAGGCGTATTTAGACGGCTTTTCGGGCAATCTTTACGGCGAGACGGTGCGCATATTTCCAACGGAATTTTACCGCGGGATCGAGAAATTCGAGAGCGCGGAGGCGTTAAAGGCGCAACTCATGCGCGATATTTTACGGTTGAGGGAGAACGGAAGATGATCAAATTCGGGCCGAGCGGAAATTGCGAACGCTTCTATGCCGAGGGCTACGAACACACCGAGGAAGCGGCGAAGTTCGTAAAGGAGATGGGGCTCGACTGCTTTGAGTATTCCTTTGGGCGCGGCGTGCATATTACGGAGGGCAAGGCGCGCTCTATCCGCGCCGCTTTTGATGACATGGGGGTGGAAATTTCCGTCCACGCGCCCTATTTTATCAACTTCGCCAACCCAGACGACGAGATGGCGGCGAAGTCCTACGGGTATGTTCTGGACAGCGCCAAGATGCTCGCCTTGATGGGCGGGAAGCGGCTTGTGTTTCACCCCGCCGCACAGGGCAAGGACGCGCGGCCGGTTGCCGTAGACAGGACTGCGGACAGGCTGAAAATTTTGCGGGACTACATCTATCTCAACAATTTGCAGGGGCTCATGTTCTGCCCCGAGACGATGGGAAAACTCGCGCAGATCGGCACCATCGAGGAAATTACCGGGTTTTGCGAGATCGACCCCGTGTTTACGCCGTGCGTGGATTTCGGGCACGTGAATGCGCGCGAACAGGGCAGTTTGAAGTCGGCGCGGGACTACCGCGAGCGGCTCGAATACATGATCGGGCGGCTCGGGTATGACAGGATGAAGCACTTCCACGTGCACTTCTCCAAAATCATGTACGGGCCGAAGGGAGAGCTCAAACACCTGACGTTCGCGGATACCGTGTACGGGCCCGAGTTTGAGCCGCTCGCCGAGGCGCTGCATGCGCTGAAGTTGGAGCCGTACGTCGTTTCGGAGTCGGACGGCACGCAGGCCGACGACGCCGCGGAGATGAAGAGAATTTATTTCGAAGAAAGATTCACTCGGGCTGCGCCCTCGGAATGAGGGGGAAGTTGCCGGATAGGGAAAGATACGCTACTTCGTCGCTACGCTCCTTGTACCGCGCTTGGTAGACGAATAGTGCGTGCGGGACACGCGCCGCCGCGCTCTTATGGAGCGCGGCGGCGCGTTCGGTATGAGGAATGCCCCCCTGTGTACCCCTCCCGAGAGGGGCAAGATACACTCTGCCTCTGCGGGACGGCGGGATGAGAGGGAATGAGAATAAGGTAGAGATGTCTCGACTACGCTACGCTTCGCTACTTCGTGCGCCGCTACGCGTCGGGCGACATGACATGATTACAGCATGGGCGGGAGTGTATGGGAAGATACACTCGCCGCCAAGGGCGGCTCGGTATGAGGGAACCCCCTCACCCGCTACGCGGGAGCTCCCCCAAAGGGGGGAGCCAAGTCCCACCCTCTCCGAAGAGGGGGCGGGTCGGTATGAGGGAGGGCGTGGGATTTCTTTTGCAAAACCGTTGACGAATGGACGGGGATTTGGTATAATATGGATATGCTTGCGGAGAAATTGCGCAAAATATATGCAAATTCGGGCGCGGACGCCCTC
>CANRFK010000088.1 GCA_947629875.1 uncultured Clostridia bacterium | reverse complement strand
CACTTGTGCGCCGCCTGTAACGATTAGGGCTATGCCCGAAAATGAAATACCACCCGCTTTGCGGGTGGATTATTATTCTATAAAATTGTCTCTAACGCCCCATCAGCTTCTGCAAAATGACCTCATCGGCGGGGCAAAACGGATATGCGGGGATCTCGGCAGGCAGGATCCACTTCATGTCGGCATGTTCGAGAAGTTTGGGTTCCCCCGCCGCAATCTCGGCATGGAAGAGCGTGAGGTGCACCGTTAAATCGGGATACTCGTGCGTGACCTCGGCAAACACGTCCCCCACCTTGACCGTGATATCCAGCTCCTCCCTGCACTCGCGGATGAGTGCCGCCTCCTTGGTCTCGCCCGCCTCCACCTTGCCGCCGACGAACTCCCATAAAAGCGCCCGCGCCTTGTTCTTCGGCCTTTGGCAGATGAGAAATTTCCCCGCCCGCCAAATGAGCGCCGCCACCACTTCCGCCGATTTTTTCTCCATACCTTTCTCCATCCCGATTATAGCACACCCGTGCGCAAAAAGCAATGTTTCAAACATATCGAAAAGCCCGAGGCGGACAAACGTCCGTCCCCAAGAGGGCTCCCAAAAAAGATTTGTGCAGCAAAGATTTTTTGGGAAGAGGAGCGGCAAGCGGCAAAAGGAAAGTGCCTGCCGAATGGCGGGCACTTCAAAACGCCGCTTTGCCGCGACGATGGAGCTACTGGCCGGACTTGAACCGGCGACCTATTGATTACGAATCAATCGCTCTACCGACTGAGCCACAGTAGCATGCAGTTCTGCGCATTTCCGATGCGCTCTATCATTATAAAAAAATTGCCGCCAAAAAGCAAGCGATTTTGCGCGCTTTTTTATTTTTTTTCATTTTGGAAGAAACACCCTCGCCGCGCCGCGCAAAACCTGCACGTCGAGATCCCCGCCCGTGCCCCGTTCGCCGTCGAAGTCCCACACCACGCGCTCCGCCGTGCGAACCGTCACCCGCGCCCCGCGCAGCACGGCAACGCGCCTTCCTCCCCGCTCGATGCCGAAGAGGAGCACCCGCACGAGTGCGAACGCCGTGCCCCATTTTTCCCGCAGCGACGCCCCCTCGCGACGGATGAACGCCGCCTCGCACACGCCGTCCCGCATGCTCGCCCCGCGGCACACGGAAAACCGCGCCAGTTTTTTCCCGTTGAGAATGGCCGCCAGCGCAAATTCGCCCTTCACGCGCGCCCCGCCGCACGCCGCCTCGGCGTAAAATCCCTCCGCGTGCCACAGCCGTTTCCACGCCCCGAAGGCGTACGCAAGCCACCCCATCCGCCGTTTTTTGTCCTGCGCGGTCTCGTAGGTCACGCGCGTAAGTGACCCCGCCGCCGCGATCGAAAGGGCATACCGTTTCCCGTTGAGCCTCAAACAGTCAACGCGCGCCGTCCTGCCCCGTTCTATCACTTTGAGCGCGCCGCGCACCCTCTTGGGAATGCCGAGCGACCCCGCCGCGTCGTTGCAAGTCCCCGCGGGGATGTACCCGAGCGCGACGTCCTTCCCGATGACGCCGTTCAATACGGCGTGAAACGTCCCGTCCCCGCCCGCAAACACGAGCGCGTCCGCCCGCCTCGCCCAATAGTCCGCCCGCGCCGTCATCTCCTCCGCGCTTCGGGGAGCCTCGATGACGACCTCGCCGAAAATTTTCTTCAACCGCCGCCCGATGCCCTCAACTTTCCACCCGAGCTTCCCCTTTCCGCTCTGCGGATTGTACAAAAACGCGCACTTCACGGTAGCAGTATCCCGCAATTTCTACGAAAAATAAGCGCCGAGCCCGACGAGCGCGCACAGAAGCTGCGCCTGAATGCGCCGCAGATCCTTGGCGAACACGAGCCCGCCCTCCACCTCCTTGCAACTGCGCTTCGCCGCCAGAAGTTCGGCGTTCCAGCGGTCGAAGAACGCGCCCGCGTTGCCCTCCGCGAGCCCCGCAAGAGAACTTGCCGCCCCGTGTGCCGCCGCCTTTGCCGCCGACTGCCCCAGTTCGGCGCGCTCCAGCCCGTTTGCCGTGTCGTAGAGAAGCCGCGCGCACGTCTCCACCGTCGCGGCGTTTGCCTCCACGCGCCCGCAATATGCCGCATTTCCGCCCTTTAAGGCAAATTTTTTTGCGGAGACCTCCTCGATACGCGTCACCGTGCCCTTCTCCGACATCGCAGATTGCACCCGTTCGGCGTCCTGCACGGTGTAGTAGCACGCGACGACGACCGCCCGACCGCCGAGCAGCACGCCCGCGCCGCCCCTGCCGTACACCGTCCCCGCGACCGCGGCGGCCGTCGTGTCCTCGCAATTTTCCACGAGAAAATAGTACTTCGCCTCGAAATTCACCACTTTTTCGTCGCGTTTCACGCACGATACGGCGGCGAGAAAGAGAAAAACCGTGGCGGCGAACAACCCGAGGACGGCAAGAAATTGGAACAGGCTCAAACGTCTACGCACTCTCATACCGCATTATATGAAGGGGCGCGCCGCGGCTATGCCGCGGCGCGCCCTATCTCTATCCGTTCAAACCCTGCGTTTTCTTCGCAGAATGTCCCCCTCGCTTAGAGCAAGCGGGCACTCGAACGAATACACCGCCTGTACGAGCTTGGCGTCGTCGCACCGCTCTCCGCCCGCGCCCGCAAGCTCTTTCACCGTCACATTCTGCAAAAAATGGGCAGATGGGGTCAGAATTTCCAGCTTTTCGCCCTCAAAAAACCGTCCCCGCATCTCCACAGAGACGCGCCCGTTTTCGTATCCGCGCACGATGCCCACAAAGTCGTAATCGCCCTGCGTCTGCGTCCCCGCGGGCGACTGCGCATGCGGAAGTTCGTACGCCGTCGTGTATTCCCTGTGCGCGCAGGCGAGCAGCTCCCGCTCCAAAATTTCCCCGTCCCCGCCGTCTAAAAGTCGCCTGTACGCATTGACGACGGTCGCAAGGTAAAATTCGCCCTTCATGCGCCCCTCGATCTTGAAGGAGACCACCCCCGCGCCCGCAAGTTCCCCCAAATAGCCGCTCATGTTGAGGTCCTTGCTGTTCAAAACGTACGCGCCGCGGCCGTCCTCCTCGACGTCGTAGAAGTCCTGCGAGCCCCCCTCCTGCGTCTGGATGCGGAACTTCCGCCTGCATACTTGCGCGCATGCGCCGCGGTTGGCGGAGCGCCCGTCCATGTAGTCGGAGAGATAGCACCTGCCGCTGTACGAGATGCACATTGCGCCGTGCACAAAGGCTTCGAGCTCCAAATTCGGGCATACGTTGTGGATTTCGGCAATTTCTTTTACGGAGAGCTCCCGCGCGAGCACGATGCGCCTTGCCCCCTGTTCCTCCCAGAATTTCGCGGCGAGCGCATTGCATGTATTCGCCTGTGTGGATATATGCACGGGCAGATCGGGGGCAACTTTTTTGCACAGCGCGAACGCCCCGGGGTCGGAGATGAGCACGGCGTCTGCCTTCATCTCATCGAGATGGCGAAACAGCGTCTCCATGCCTTTCAAATCGAAATTGCGCGCAAAGATGTTGGCAGCGACGTACACCTTTTTGCCGCGCGCGTGGGCATAGCCGATGCCCTCCGCGAGTTCTTCCTCGGTGAAATTGTCGGCAAAGGTGCGAAGCGAAAAGGCGCGCCCGCCCGCATACACCGCGTCCGCGCCGTAGTAAAAGGCAAGTTTGAGTTTTGCAAGGTTGCCCGCAGGGGCGAGAAGTTCGGGCTTTTTCATACGTTCCTCACAGTTTTCTGCTCACGGCGAGCCCTTCGCCGAGCTGCAAAATTTCCGTTTGAAAGTCGGGGTCGGACTGTAAAACATCGAGATATTCGCGGATATGCGCCACGAGCATTCTGCGCTTTTTGGGCGGTTCGCCGCGCACCCAGCCGTAGAGCAGCACGTCGTCGGAAAAGAGCGCCCCGCCGCGCCTCAAAAGCCGCTTGCAGTGCGGAAAATACGCAATGTATTGCACTTTTGCCCCGTCCAAGAAGATGAGGTCGAACTCCCCCGCAAGCCGCGGCAGCACTTCCCCCGCGTCCCCCTCCACAAGTTCCGCACGATCTGCAACGCCGAACGAAGAGAAGTTCTCCCGCGCCCTTTCCGCCCTTACGGGGTCGTTTTCGATGGCGACGATATGCGATGCGCCGTTCAATAAAAAGGCGACCGACGTGAGCCCTTCGCCCGCGCCGATCTCCAAAATCCTCGCGCAGTTCATCTCCCGCGCCGCCTTCAGCATATAGGCGAGCGTCTCGTCCGCGCAGGTGGGGTCGCGCCCCTCTCTTGCCTTTTTGCGAAGCGCGTCAAGCCGCTCTTTTTTCGAAATTTCCGCCCCCATGTCAGCAATATTTCTGCACGACGCGGTGCAGAATGGGATATCTCGACTGCTTCGCCGCCTCGGGCAAAGGGCGCGCCTCGCCGTGGATATTGGCGAAGATGGCGTCGAGCGTCTCGATGCGGGTGCGGTAAATTTCCGAATTTGCGCAGGCATTGCGGAAGGCCTCATACTCGGCGGTCGCCGCGGGCACGTCGCCCCAATCGAGGTTCAAAAGCACGATGAAGTACGCCGTGCGGTACTTCCAGCCGTCGCCGCCGTTGTGGCGGAGGCGGGAGACGTACCGCTCCGCCGTCGCCGTGTCGTCCTGCGCCAGCGCTACTTTCACATACATCTGCAAAACGATGATGCGGGCAATGGGATAGAGGAAGTGGTTGCGCTCCGCCCTATCCAAAATGGCGCGCGCCGCAACGTAGTCGCCCGCATGGTAGCGGGCGTCAAACGCCTCATACACGCGTTCGCGGTAGATGCTCCCCGCAAAGACCCACAGCGCGATGAGCAGCATCATGGCGCCGATGATGCCCACGGGCAGCACGCCGAACACGAATCCGATGACGGTCGTCGCGGCGAACGCGGCCACGCACAGCCCCGTGAGGATACACACCACGGTAAGATTGCGCTTCATTGCTTCCCCTCCCTGCGGAATGGATTACAGCTCTTGCACGATCGGCACGATCATGGGCGACTGTTTCGTCTTCTTGAAAATATACGTCTTGACCGCCTTACGGATGTTCGCGGCGTACTCATCCGCGCCGCCGTTCCTGCCCGTCGTCTCGATGGCCTTTTCGACGGCAGTCTTGATCTCGCGCTCCAAGGCGGGCTCTGTGCACACAAATCCCCTGCTCTCAATGACGGGTTCCCCCACCGCGACGCCGTCCGAAAGGGCGATACTCACGATGAACAGCCCCTCGCCCGACATGCGGATGCGGTCCTTTATCACCTCGTCGGTCGCAAGGTCCTCGGTGCCCGTGCCGTCGATGAGCCGCGCGCCCGCGGGGATGCTCTCCCCCATGCGGAGGCTGTCGTCCGTCAGCTCCACGCACGAGCCGATCTCGGGAATGAGCGTCTGCGCGGGCTTCATGCCCATCTCCTGCGCGAGGAGGACGTGCCTTTTTAAGTGCCTGTATTCGCCGTGCACGGGAATGAAGAACTTGGGCTTCAAGAGCGAGTGCAGAATTTTGTGCTCCTCCTGGCAGGCATGTCCCGAGACGTGGATCTTTTCGAGGCTCTCGTACACGACGTCCGCGCCTAACTTGAAGAGGTTGTTGATGACGCGGTAGATCATGCGCTCGTTGCCCGGAATGGGGCTCGCGGAGATGATGATGGTATCGTTCGCGCCGACGGTCACCTTGTTGAACTCGCCCGACGCCATGCGGGTGAGCGCGGACATGGGCTCCCCCTGCGAGCCCGTCGAGACGATGACGAGTTCCCTGTCGAAGTAATTTTTCGCCTTCTCCACGTCCACGAGCACGCCCTCGGGAATGGT
>CANRFK010000087.1 GCA_947629875.1 uncultured Clostridia bacterium | reverse complement strand
GTCCTCTTTCATCTTCTCCCAATCGTAGACGGGGTTCCCCCACAGCTGCCCGGTTGCGGAAAAGGCGTCGGGGGGAACGCCTGCAAGGGCAGCAGGGGAACCGTCGTCCGTAAGGAGAAACAGCGCGTCGCCGTACTTCCACGTCTCCACGCTGTCCCACGCGACATAGAACGGGATATCTCCCATGATCTCGATGCCGCGGTCATTGGCATATTGTTTCAATCTTCTCCACTGGGCGAGAAACTGAAATTGGGTAAACTGATAGAATAAAACATCTTCCCCGTGGGTACGGGCAAACGCCTCGACCGCCTCACGGTCATATCTCGAAAAATCGCCCCACGTTTCAAAGGAAGCGCCGCCGTGAAGATCCTTGAGCGCCATAAAGATGGCATACTCGCGGTAGCGCTCCTCACGGAGGAACAGCAAAAAGCGGGGGTCGCTCTTATCAAAGCGCGCAAACGCCTTTCTCAAAACGGGAATGCGGTGCTCGTACAGTTTGCCGTAGTCCACGCGGCGGGGGTCGCTCCCCCAGTCCAGCTCCGCGTACTCCTCTTTCAGAAGCAATCCATCCCGTGCGAGGAAATCCAAATCGATAAAATAGGGATTGAGCGCCTGTGCGCCGTTGGACTGATAGGGACTGTCTCCGAAGGACGTGGGCTGGAGCGGGAGCACCTGCCAGATCTTGCAGCCGGCCCCCTTCAAGAAGTCGACAAAACGGTATGCCGCCTTGCCGAAAGTCCCGATCCCGTAAGGTGAAGGCAGGGAAGAAATCGGCATCAGAATGCCTGCTGCTCTCATATCTCGCCTCCCATATTTCACAATTTAACATTATCATAGCACATTTTGTGAAAGAATGCAAGCATTTTTTTCGAAAAATGAAAAATTTTTTTATTGACTTGAAATTATATAACTTTTTTCGAAAAAATCGTAAAAACGCTTGACAGCTCGCGCGCGACATGTTATAGTAAAACCATAAGAAAAAATAATATCCCCTATAAGGGTTGGATCAGGGTTCGATTATGACGTTGACAGACATCGCAAAAGCATTGAATCTCTCGGTGCCCACCGTCTCCAAGGCGCTGAACGGCTCCATGGAGATCGCGGAGGACACGAAAAAACGGATCTGCGACTATGCGCAGTCCGTCGGATACCGTTCGAGAAAATCGGTGACGATCATCGGACGGCTCGCCGTGCTCTGGGGCAGACAGCCGCGCGCAGGCGAACCGCTTCCCGAGATCGCGCAGGCCTTCCGCGACGCGGCGGAGAACGCCCGCTACATCGTGGAGTCCGACATCATGGACGATGACTTCGACCTCAACGACTACATGGCGGCCAACCATTTCCTCGGCGCCATTCTCTTTGACATCAACTTCCGCTCCCCCATCTACTCGCAGCTCAAGCGGACGAAGTACCCCATCGTGCTCGTGGATAACTACATCATCGGGCACCCGCTCATTTCCGCCGTCGGAAGCGACAATATCCACGCCATCGAGGAGGCGGTGGACTATCTCGTAGGGCTCGGGCACGAGCGCATCGCCTTTTTGGGCGGCGAATTGCAGTCCCGCGTGGGGACGGAGCGCCTCGCGGGGTACATTCTCGGCCTCGCCAAAAACGGCATCGAATTCCGCTACGACCTCACCTATTTCGGCGACTACTCCATGAAGTCGGGCGAGGACGCCGCGCGGTACTATATCGATAACAATAAGCAGTTCTCGGCGATCATCTGCGCATCCGACCTCATGGCGCACGGCTTTATCCGCTACGCACGGAACGCGGGCAAGCGCATCCCCGAGGATTTCTCCGTCATCGGCTACGACGATATCGCCCTCGATCCCGAAGTGCAGCTGACGACCATCCGTCAGGACTTCGAGCGGACGGGAGAACTTGGGTTCCAGACGCTCGAGTTGCTCCTCAAGGGGCTCCCCTCCCAGCGTTCCATGGTGGGCTACAAACTCATCTCCCGCGGAACGACGGCGGCACGCTCCTGATTTTGCAGTATGAAAGCAGTGCGCCCCTGATTATTTGAAATCAAAAGACGCCGCCGAACGGAAATTTTCCGTTCGGCGGCGTCTTTTGATAACGGTATTTTTCGATCGCTCTATTCTCGGGTCGGTCTATCTATCGTTACGCCGCCCTCTCTTTCTTTTATTCTTGCTTTATTTCTCTCACCTTATATCTATATTATAGCACCCCATGTATCAATTTTACAATAAATTATAAGAGTGCGGTCAGGATCCCGAGCGCGTCTTTTAAGTCGCGCGCCCGAAAATCGGGCACGGGCGGGTTCGGATATTTCCCCGATTGCTCCGTTTGCAGGTAGAGGCACCGCATGCCGACGCCGTGCGCGCCTCCCACATCGTCCATGAGGTCGTTCCCGACGTAGACGCACGCCTCCGCGGCAAGCCCGAACAAACGGAACCCGTATTCGAAAAAGGCGGGAGAGGGCTTCTTTACGCCCGCCTCCGAGGAGAGCAGGATGCCGTCAAAGCAATGTTCCAATCCGAGAATGCGCAGCTCCTCCCGCGTAAAACATGCCTGCGCGTTGGAAAAGAGAAAGAGGTGCGCCCCCGCGGCGCGCAGAGCCGACAGCAACTCCGCGGCGAAGGGGAACAGCCGCAGCCGCACAAGGGAGGTCTCGCGGAACAGGCGGGCAAACGCGGAGAGCGCCTCCCCCTTCTTCCCCGTCAGCCCGGAAAAGACGCGCAAAAGGTCGATCTCTCCCCCCTGCGGAAGTTTTTCCGCCTCTTCGCGGCAACGCGCAAGATACCCTTCCCGCGTGAACGCCGCGCCGCTCGCCGCAAGACGCGCCCAAAAGGCGGGGCTCTCCTCGTCGGTGCGGATATCGGCGAGCGTGCCGTACAGATCGAACAGAATGTTCTTTGCCTTCATCTTGGCACATCCCCTACAACAGCCCAAGCGTTTTCAGAAAGATGGGCGTCTGCGCGCGCCACGACTTCTCGCTGTGCGTGCCGCCCCCAATGAGGCGGAAGGTGAACGGCACGTTTTTCGCGAGCAGTTCCTTATAGCAGCCCGCAAGCGCCTGCCGCTGCCGCGCTCCGTGCCCCTTCAGCTCCTCGCTCCCGTAGTCCAAATAGAGCGTCGGGGCGAACTTCCCCCAATCGGCCTCCGCGATCATCTTCGCGCACACCCCGGGATCCACCCAAAGGCTCGGGGACAGCGCAGCCCCGCCCGCAAACACGTCGGGAAAGCGGCACAGGCCGTACACCGTCATGAGGCCGCCCATCGAACTCCCCGCGAGAAAGGTGTGCTCCCGCCCGGGCAGCGTCGGAAAATCGGCGTCGATCTTATGCTTGAACACGCGGACAAACCAATCCATATAGATTGCGCCCTTCCCCTCCGAGGAGCCGAACGGCGAAGTAAACGCAAACGGCGAATACTCCGTAAGGCGGTCTTCTTTATCGCAGTCCACCGCGGCGACGATGAGACGGGCGCCGAGCCCTTCGAGCGTCTCCTTCATGCGCCAACTGTCGCCGTAGGGCGCGCGTTCGTCGAAAAACGCCGTCTGCCCGTCGAACATATACAGCACGGGAAAGTTTCCCTCGGCATCCGGAAGATATACCGTCGCCGTTCTCCTCTGCTCCCCGCTCGGCGCGGGAACGACCGTTTCAAATTGTTTTATCATGATCCCTCCTTATGTCCGGAGCGGGCGGCGCTCTCTGCCCCGAGCCGCTCCGTATCGTAGTATATAACCGAACAAACGGGGGCGGAAATTTTCGGACGAAAAATCAATTTTTCCTACCCCATGTCGCATTTTTGCATTTTTGAAAGTCCGAAAACAGGGGCGAGCTGCGCCGCCCAAACGCCCCCGTAAAGTCTACTTCCCGATGTAAAATTCCATACAATCTTCCACGCGGAAACAGCCCAAAACGCCGCTCATCCACGCGCCCGTATCGAGATGAATTTTATAGAAGTCGGCAACCCTGTCCCCCCGTGCGCCCTCGCGCGGGTAGCGCGTGATTTGCGCGCCGTAGCCCAAACTCATGGAGGTCGTGTGCCCGAAAAAGACGCACTTCCCCGCCTTGGGCACGGTCTGCGGCTCCTTGAAGATGCGGTCGTAGACGAGCTGTTCGGGGGAGGCCTCTTTGAGCGGAAGAATGTGCCCCTCTCTGTCGAGCGGCGCGCCCGCATGCACGCAGATATAGTCGTCCGTCTCGTAAAAATACGGAAGCGCCTCCATGCGGTCGACGGTGTCCCAATCGAGGAGCTCGCCGTCGTCGGGGAAGTATTCCTGCAACTTGCGAAGCACAAGGCCGTAATCGTCATTCTGCCGCATGAGCGCCCAATAATATTTGAGGAAATCGTACTCGTGATTTCCCGCAAGGAGCACGGCGTTTTTCATGGAGAAGAGAAGTTTTGTAAGGCGCACGGAATGCTTGCCCTTCTCGATCATATCCCCGCAGGAGATGAGGGTATCGCCGTCCGAAAACCGTACTTTCTCCATAAGACGGCAGAAAAGCTCGTATTCGCCGTGAATATCGGAAAGGATGTAGGTCATGTTACCTTATTCTACCATACACCGTTTCCGAAATCAACCCTAAAATGAAAAAATCGGGGCATTCTCCCCTCCGCTCCCGTTCTGCGCCCATTCTGCCCTCCCCGCACCGAAGCGCAGCGCCTGCCCACGTCCCAAAATTCCCCCAAATTCCCCTGTGACAAAAAAATCTATGTCAAACTCTTGCTTTCTCAAAATCATAATGTTATAATACTTTGTGACATGAAACGCACATTGGACAAGGTTGTGGTCATTACGGGCGCCTCGAGCGGCATCGGGCTTGCAACGGCAAAACGGCTTTCCGCCTGCGGCTGCCGTGTATACGGCATTGCCCGCCGCCCCTTTGCGGGCGAGGGCTTCGAGTGCTTTCAGGCCGACGTCACCGACCTTCCCGCCATGGAAAACGTCCTGAAAACCGTGTCCGAGCGCGAAGGGCGCATCGACGCCGTCGTGAACAACGCGGGCATGGGCATCGCGGGCGCGGTGGAATACGCCACACCCGAGAGCATCCGGCGCATCTTCGATACAAACCTCACCGCGCTCGTGCAAATTTCCTCCGTCGCCATGAAATACCTCAAAAAATCGCGGGGCAACCTCGTGAACATCGGCTCGGTGGCGGGGCAACTCCCCATCCCCTTCCAAAGCTGTTATTCGGCGACCAAGGCGGGCGTTCTCAACTTCTCCCTCGCCCTCGACGGCGAAGTGAGAAGGTTCGGCGTGAAGGTCACCTGCATCCAGCCCGGCGACACCAAGACGGGCTTCACCGCGGCGCGCGTCATTGAAGGCGGAGAAGCGGACTACGGCGGGCGCATCGGGAAATCGGTCAAACGCATGGAGCACGACGAGCAGAACGGCAAGAGCCCCGACAGCGTCGCCAAGGCCGTGCAGAGGGCGCTCAAAAAGCGCCGCCCGCCCCTCAAAATCACCGTCGGCGGGCAATATAAACTGTTTGTCGGGCTGCAAAAACTGCTTCCGACGCGGTTTGTAAACTTTATCTTACGAAAATTGTACGCATGAGAGGAAAATGTTATGAAAGATCTGTTTGAAAAAACTTTGGGGGAACACAACTACGATACGGCTCGCAGAGCCAACATCTACCCCTACTTCCACGAGCTCACCTCGGGGCAGAACACCGTGGTGCAGATCGAGGGAAAGCGCACCATCATGATCGGCTCCAACAACTATCTCGGGCTGACTTCCGACCCCGAAGTCATTCAGGCGGGCATCGAGGGGCTGAAAACATACGGTTCGGGGTGCTCGGGCTCCCGCTTTCTGAACGGCACGCTCGACATTCACAAGAAACTCGAAGCGGAACTTGCCGACTTCCTCGGCAAAGAGGCGGTGATGACCTTCTCCACGGGCTTCCAGAGCAACCTCGGCATCATCTCCGCCATCGTCGG
>CANRFK010000086.1 GCA_947629875.1 uncultured Clostridia bacterium | reverse complement strand
GTGAGCACGCCTGCGCCTGCGATGAGCGCACCCACGTTGAGCCCCCACACGGCGAGGATGGCGATGACGCACACGACCCACACGACCACCTTGAAGATGCTGTTCACGAGTCTGCCGATGGTCACTCTTCTCGGCGTCCCCCTGAAAATGGCTCTGATGATCGAGCACACGACGTACAGGATGAGCAAGGTGATGAACAGGATCTGCACCATGTTGATGAGTTTGGGGATGAGGCGGATGGCGATATCGAGAATGCCGTTTCCGGTATGTTCCCCGCACCAGTTCCAGATCTTGTCGTGAAAGACAAATCCGAGCACGGTGACGGCGGCAAAAACGATGAGGAGAACGAGCCCCACCGTCGTCTTTGCCTTCCATGTTTTCTGTTTCTTTGTTTCTTCTGCCATGATAAAACTCCTTTCCGATGAAATCGAACCTATTATAGCCCGCGCGGAAAGGATTGTCAAGGAATGAACTAATTTTTCTCAAAAAATTCTTGCGTGATCACTTTTCGGAAAAATGAGGGGATTTTTTGGAAAATTTTTCCTATAAAGACCTCCGCTGCGGCGCGCGCTGCCGTCGCCCTCGCGGCTGCCGCGCGCGCCGCAGCGGAGGTCTTTTTTTGCTCGCGCCGCCTCCTTTTCGCTCGCACTCTCTTCTCTACATAGATATGATACCACAAAATTTTCGCTCAATATTTTGTATATGTCATTATTTTTTGATTTTTTTCCATTTTTTCGCCCCGTCCCTGCGCGCGGGGACGGGGATCGGTCGGACTTTGCCCATCGGGATTCTTCACCCTTCGCCCGCGCCCGCCCCTTTTGGGGGGGCGGGCGCGGGCGAAGGGTTCAGAATGACGCGGAGGAACAAGCGCGGGGGCGACGGGTGAAGAATGACGCGGAAACCCTGCACGGGGGGCGGACGGGGCGCGCGGGGGCGGTGGAGGGTGAAGAATGACGCAAAGGTCCCACCCCCCTACCCCCCTCCCAAGGAGGGGGCAGAATTGGAAGGCTCACGTGGAGGGGCAAAATTAGAAAGCTCCCGGGGAGGAGGCAAGAGCGCGGGGCACAAAAAATCCCGCACGCTGTATGCGGGATCTTTTCATCATTCAGAAGGAGAAAATTATCGTTACAGAAGGATGCAGATGACGCCCCCCTTGCCCTCGTTGACGATGCGCGTCATGGTCTTTCTCATCTTCTTCTGCACGTTATCGCGCATGGAGCGGTTCTTGACGGAGAGCTCCTCGCCGAGCATCTCTTTGAGCGTCTTGCCGAACATGTTGGTGTTCCACGCCGCCTCGGGCTCCGCGCCCATGCTCTCGGTGAGTTTCTGCGCGAACGCTTCGCTCTGCTCCTCGTTGCCGAGGGCGGGGCTCACTTCGCCGTGGACGTCCACCCGCACGATGTGGTAACTCGGCGCATCTGCCCTGAGGTTCACCCCCACCCTGCCGCTCTTCTTGACGACCTTGGGCTCGGAGAGGTTCATCTCATCCTCATCGGGCGGCACGATGCCGTAGCCGTATTCCTGCGCGTCGGCAAAGGCCTTTCCCACGCGCTCATACACGCGCTTGGCCTCCGCGAGGCGGCAGACGTAGCGCATGAGGGCGAAATCATCCACGATCTCCTCTCCGACGGCCTCGCCCATGACCTCGTAGAACGTGCCCTCTTTGGCCTCCACGGTGAGGTGCGCCCTGCCCGTCGCGGCGTCTAAATCGAGGGAGACGGGCGGAAGCAACCTTGCGCTCTCCGCATACAGCCCGTCGAGGAGCGCACAGTCGCTCATCTTGCCGATCTGGGGGGCGACCTCGCGGATGCCCGCGAGCACCTCGGAGATGAGGGGCGAATCGGCATCGAGAACGCGCATCCACTGCGGAAGATCCACATCGACGGAGAGCACGGGGAACTCGTAGAGGATGCGTTCGAGGATCTTCGAGATGCCCTGCGCATCGAGCGTCTCGCAGTTGACGGCGAGCACGGGCGCACAATATTTTTCTTCGAGAGCGGCGCGCAGCGTCTCCGCCCCCGCGGGCTCTCTGCAATTGAGGAGAATGACGAAGGGCTTGCCGATTTCCTTGACTTCGGCAACGGCGCGCGCCTCGGCTTCCTCGTACGCCTCCCGCGGAAGGCCTGCAACGGAGCCGTCCGTCGTCATGAGAATGGCGATGGTGGAATGGTCGCGGATGACCCGCCGCGTCCCCTCCTCCGCCGCCGTCTCGAAGGGAACCGGCTCCTCGCTCCAAGGCGTCTTGACGAGGCGGGGCGCGCCCTCCTCCTCGAAGCCGTTGGCTCCCTCCACGGGAAAGCCCACGCAGTCGATGAGGCGGACTTTTGCGACCGCGTCCTTCACGCGGATCTGCGCCGCCTCCTCGGGCACGAACTTGGGCTCGGTGGTCATCACCGTCTTGCCCGCGGCGGACTGCGGAAGTTCATCCACATACCTCTGCCGCTTGCTGCCCTCGACGCCCGGCAGGACGAGTTCCTGCATGAATTTTTTGATGAACGTCGATTTGCCCGTTCGCACGGGCCCCGCAACGCCCACGAAGATCTCTCCCCCCGTGCGCGATGCAATGTCCTCATATACGCTGAAAGTTTCCATAAAAAACGCCTCCGCCATAGTCCTTGCGTGATTACTATATGGCGAAGGCAACTCGGTTATGACGGACGGCTTCAATTTACTTGCGTCTTTTTGAGGGGGTCGAAATCGGGCGGCATTTGCGACTGCTCGGAGATCTCCTTGAAATACGGGTCGTTTGAAAAGTCGCGCGGGCGGGTGTACTCGCCGCCGAGCGCTTCGATGGCAAACTTCAATTCCTGATATTCGAGATAGTTGATGTCTTCCCTGTCTATGACTTCGAGCAGAACGGGCAGCGCGCGGGTATCGCCGTAGGCGGCGAGGTAACTCGCGTGCATGGGAATTTCGCCGCTCGTGCGGAATTCGGCGAGCAGAATATCGTAGATGCGCTCGTCCCGCGCCTTACAGCGGGAGAGAATTTCGAGCATGAGATCGCGCTCCACGCCCCTCTCATAGAAATCGAGGGCGCGCTCCTTGGCGGCGTCGGCGTTGCCCTTGAGCTGTTCCACGACGGCGTCTTTGAGCTCTGCGTCCTCCGTGCGCTCCAAAATGGAAAAATATGCCCCGAACGCGGCGGGATTCTCCCCCGCGAGATTGACGGCGAGCGTCAGGAGGCGTTCGTCCCCCTCTTCGAGAAGAGAAACGAGCGCGGGCGGGCAGTTCCTGCCCTCGAGTTCGCGGCACAGAAAGTCGCTGACGGGCACGTCCTCCTCGATATAGCGGCAAAGAAGCGTCACGAGCTCTTCGTCGGAACACTCGGAGAAATACTTGGTGGGCGTCGTGCCGATGCTCGCAATCGTGATGTCCCCGAACTGACGGTAGAGTTTGGGGATGAGGTTTTCCCACTGCTTTTCGGTGTACTGACCCGCCTTTTCGCGCATGTACTGCGCCAATTTTTCATCGAACAGCCCATCGAAATCCACGGGCTTTTTTTCGTTTGCCATACCTTTCCCTCAAATCATGTAATCGAGAATTTTCTGTGCGAAAATACGGTCGGCGTCGAAGAGCTTGCAGATCTCGGCAAACGACCGTTCCACCCGCTGCATGCGCGCCTCGCGGCAGATGACGGCGGCGATCTCCGCGCGGTGGTCGAGAAGATCGAGCGCATCGGCCTCTTGGAGGGTCGCGTACACGTCCTCGGCGGCGGAGCACAGCTTTTCCTCGTTCTCCTCGCCGATGAGCGCAAAGCGCGAATATACGTCGGCGAACGCCTTCAACAGCGCCGTTTTTTTCTCCTCGCCGATGCGGATCTCATGCGTGAAGAACTCGCGGTAGATGTTGAGGAACACCGTCCCGAACGAATCCTCCTCGTTGCGCACCGTGAGGCCGTGCAGAATGGAGAGCTTTACGACGTCGTCCCCCTCGCAATCGAGCAAAACCTCGCGCAAAAAGTCGTCCGAGCGCGTGCGCACCGCCACTTTTACGGCGAGCATCTGTAATTTTTCGTCCCGCCCCTCCATCTCGTCGAAGGCGATGCGGAAGAACTCGCCGAGGGCTTCCAGCCCCGCAAGTTGCGCGATCTCGCGGTCGTCCATATCGGCTGCGGCGAGCAGGAAATCTGCCACGGTGTGGTATTCCTCCTCGGGCACGCGGTAGTAGTAGGACATGGTGAACTTCTCCCCGTCGCCGTCGCGGAGCTTGCGCATGCGTTCGAGGAAATACCGCGCCACCGCCTTGCGGGGGAACACCGTCGTCAGCCGTTCGAGGGAGGAGATACTCTCCTCGAGTTTCCCCAAATGATAGGCGGCGACGGCGTGGAAGTAGAGCACGTTGTCGTCGAAGGGCAGCCGCTTTTTGAGCTCTTCGAGAATGCGGAAGGCATCCTCGTCCAGCCCCGTCTCGCACAGCGCCGTCGCAATGCGGTACAAGTCGTCGGTGGCGTCCGCCTCGACGTGCGCAAGCCGTTCGGCGGCCTCCCGCGCCCCCTTTTTGTTGCCCCTCGCGTCGAGCACGGCGCAGTAGGTGGTGAGCGCCTGCACGTTGTCGGGGTGGTCTTTCAAAAGTTCGCGGCACTCCGCTTCCGCCTTCTCCTCGTCGCCGAGCATGAGCGTGCACATCGCCGAGAGCCCCATGGCGGAGGGATAGTCGCTGCTCGTCTCGTCGATCTCGGCGAGCCGCTTTTTTGCCGTCTCCAAGTCCCCCTCTTTGAGGAGAATGAGCCCTTCGCGCAGGGTTTCTGGGTCGGGCGCGCCCTCCCCCACGAGGCGGATGCGGGGCTGTTCAACCTCCTCTTCAAAGGCGGAGGCGAGTTCGTCGAGGTCGTCCTCCCCCGCTTCCCCGTCGTCCTCCATGGCGCGGTGGTAGTAGTAGGCGGACTGGATGCGGTTGCCCATGTTCATGAAGGCGACGGCAAGCCCCTCGTAGCCCTCGGCAAAGTCGGCCTCGTTGCAGGTATCGAGGAAGCGGAACCACGCATCGGCGGCGAGAGAATAGAGCTCCATGCTCTCATAGACGTCGGCATAGAGCGCCCATGCGTCGGCGCTGGGCGGGTACTTTTCCCCCCGCTTGTTGAGCATGGTGAGCGCGCCCATATTGTCCCCCCGCTCGTAGCGCTTCTCCGCGCTCTCGAAGAGGAACTCCTCGCTGAACATGAACTTTTCTTGCTTTCCTCTCATGCCTTCTCCGGAAACAGTTTTTCGATGTCCGCCGCTTTGAAGCGGTAGTCGGTATTGCAGTAGTCGCAGTGCACGGCGATCTCCCCGCGCTCCGCGATGAGCCGAAGGGCGTCCTCCCTCCCGAGCGCAGTCACGGCGGCCGCCGCACGCGCCTTGGAACAGTGGCAAACGTAGCCGAATTCCCGCTTGGAAAAGGGCACATTTTCGACGCCCAACAGCACGTTTTCCGCCCCCATGTCCTCAATTTGCGAGGAAATGTTCGCAAAGCGCGCGATGGTTTTCTCCGTGCGCGCATAAATCTCTTCCCCCGCCCCGGGGAGGGGTTGCAGGAACACGCCGCCCGCGCCGAGGCACTTGCCGCTTGTTCCTATCTTCACGCCGAGGGCGATGGCCGTCGGCCGCTGTTCGCTCGTCAGAAAGTAGGCGGAGAAGTCCTCCGCCACCTCGCCCGAGACGAGCTCGCTCGCCCCCGAGAACGGCATATCGCCGTCGTCGCGGATGACGGAGAGAGTGCCGCATCTTCCCACAAAGCCGCCCACGTCGAGCTTTCCGTCCGCGCGCGGGGGCAAGTCGGTATGCGGGTTCTCCGCAAAGCCGCGCATGCGGAGCGCGCCGTCGCCCACGGCAAAAATTTTTCCGCCCGCGCCCCCGCCGTTCAAGGTCACCGAGAGCGCGCTCTTCTCATCTTTGAGCCAACTGCAAAGATAGGCCGTTGCGGTGAGCGTTCTGCCGAGCGCCGCCGCCGCCACGGGAGTGAGCCCGTGCCGCGAAATTGCCTCGTTCACGAGCGCCGTCGTATCGAGCACGGCGA
>CANRFK010000085.1 GCA_947629875.1 uncultured Clostridia bacterium | reverse complement strand
TCCGCCGCCGCGCGCAGTTCCAGATTTTTCTTGGTGCTGTCGGTGACGACCTCGCCGAGAAGTTCCGCAAACTTCGCCGCGTGTTCGGCCTCCTCAAAGGCGTAGCGCTTGTAGGCTTCGGCGATCTCGGGATAGCCCTCCCTTTCCGCAACGCGGGACATGGCAAGATACATGCCAACCTCGGTGCACTCCCCTTGGAAGTTGGCGTGAAGGCCGTCCATCACTTCCTTATCCTCCACCCTGCCGTCGCCGACATGGTGTTCGCAGGCGAACTTCGCCTCCTCGACGGGAACAAACTTCTTGGCATGGCAGACGGGGCACTCCGTCACGTCGTCCGCGACGATCTCGCCGCAAATTGCACATCTTTTCATGGTTTTATCTCCTTTTTGGAATTTTTATTCTGTAAGAATTATAGCATAGTCGGAACCGAATATCAATCATTTTCCCAAAGTTTTTCGAGAAGTTCTTCGGGGGTTACGGGAGAAAAAGACATCCCCCAATTGAGAAAAAGGCGATGAGGAACGTGCGGAAAAAAAGAGAATGCGGGGTGGGGAAATGAGGAGGTTGCGGCGCGGAGAAGAAAAGCCCCCATTAAGAAGAACGGGACGGGGAAAAAGACGTCCCCCAATTGAGAAAAGAGGAACAGAGATATAAGAGAGATGCGGGGGATACCAAAGAAAAAACGCGCCTACGGGGATAGGAGCGTTTCGAGAATTTTTGCAAGTTCCGCGGGCGTTTGGGCAAAGGCCGTGGCGCCTGCCTGCACGAGTTGTTCTTTTGTGCGGTAGCCCCAGAGGGCGGAGACGCTACGAATACCCGCGTTCTGCGCCGTTCTGACGTCGGCCTCGCCGTCGCCCACAAGGACGCACTCCTTCAAGGGCACGCGGAGCGAGAGCGCGACGTAGCGGGTGAGGGAGGGATCGGGCTTGCAGGGGAACATGCCGCTGTCGCCGCCCACGTAATCGAAGACGCCGGGGTAGAATTTTTCGATGGAAGTTGTAGCCGCGCCCTGCGGCTTGTTGGTGATGACGGCAAGTTTTATGCCGCGGGCTTTGAGGGTTTTCAGAAGTTCCTCCATGCCCGCGTAGGGCTTGGTGCGGCTGTGCGTGCTCGCGCCGTAGTTTTCGCGGAACGCCTCGTACACTTCATCGACGTTCGCCCCCTGCGGCAGGGCGCGGGAGACGAGTTTTTTCGCCCCATCCCCCACATACGTGCGCACATCATCAAGTGAGCATGCGGGATAGCCGAAGGAAGAGAGCGTCTCGTTGAGGGAGAAGGCAATGTCGGGCAACGTATCGAGCAGCGTCCCGTCCAAATCGAAAAAGACTGCCTGCATCACATTTTCTCCGGGACGCCGATGCCGAGGAGCCCCAAGCCGCGCGTGAGGACGGTGAGCGTTGCGCGGGTGAGCCCTACGCGGAGGGCGCGCAAGTCGTCGGTCTCCGCCTGTGCAATCTTGCAGTCGAGGTAGAACTTGTTGAAGACCTGCGCCGTATCCACGCACCACCGCGCGATGACGCTGGGCTCGTAGTTCTTCGCCGCCGCCCGAACGGCATCGGGGAAGCCCCCGAGCGCGCGGATGAGTTCAAACTCCCTCTCGCCGATGGGCGCATTTGCCCGTTCTCCCATGGGAAGTTCCTTGACCTTTTCGAGGACGGAGGCGCACCGCGCGCAGGTGTACTGTACATAGACGCTCGTTTCGCCGTCGAAATTGAGCGCCTTGTCGTAGGAAAAGACGATGTCCTTGATCTTATTGTTGTAGAGCGCGCCGAAGATGACGGCGCCCACACCCACCTTTTCGGCGACGTCCGCCTTGTGTTCGAGGGCGGGGTTCTTTTCTTCGAGCACCTTTGCGGCCTTTTCGACGCAACGGTCGATGACGTCCTCGAGCCACACCACCTTGCCCTTGCGCGTGGACATGGCGCCGTCCTCCAAGGAGACCATGCCGTAGGCGACGTGCACCATGTCCTTCGCCCACTCCTCGCCCATGAGTTCGAGCACCTTGAAGAGTTGCTTGAAGTGCAGATTTTGCTGATAGGCGACGACGTAGAGGCATTTATCGAAGTCGTAAGTCTTTTTGCGGTAGAACGCGGCGGCAAGGTCGCGCGTGGCATAGAGAGACGCGCCGTCCGAACGGAGCACGATAAACGGCGGCATGCCGAATGCTTCGAGGTCGACGACCTGCGCCCCTTGGCTCTCCACAAGCAACCCCTTTTGTTTGAGAAGATCGATGACGGGTTGCATTTTGTCGATATAGAAGCGTTCGCCCGCGTAACTATCGAACGTGACGTGAAGCCTATCGTAGATCTTGCCGACGTAGCGCATGGTGAGCGACTTGAACCACTCGAAGAGGGCGTTGGCCTCCCTGTCTCCGCTCTCGATGAGGCGGAAATTTTCGCGCGCCTCCGTTTCCATCTCCTCCGTCGCCTCATTGTTGAAGCGAACGTAGAGGTCGTTGATGGCGTGGATGCCGCCCTTCTCGACCTCCTCCTTGACGCCCCACTTTTTGTAGGCGGAGATGAGTTTGCCGAACTGCGTGCCGTAGTCGCCGAGGTGGTTGATGCCGACGACGTTGTATCCCAAGTACCCGAAAATGCGGTAGAGGGCGGCGCCGAGGACGGTCGTGGAGAGGTGCCCGATATGGAAGGGCTTGGCGATATTCACCGAGGAATAGTCGATGCAAACCGTCTTGCCCGCCCCCTCCGCGGAGGAGCCGTAGCCCGCGCCCGCTTCCTCCTCTTCAAAGGTGCGGAAGAAGTCGGCGGCGAGCGCCTTTTTATCGAGGCGGAAATTGAGGTAGCCGTTGAGGACCGTGACCTGCGTGACGACCTCATCCGCGGGGTAGCCTTCTGCAAGTTCCTGCGCGATGAGGGCGGGAGACTTGTGCAGAATTTTTGCGAATTTGAAGCAGGGCAGGGCGTAGTCGCCCATGGCGGCATCGGGGGGAACGGCGATGGCCTCGGCGATCTCCGCCGCCGTGACGCCTTCCACGTGAATGTGCTCTGCAATGTAAGCCTTATAGTCCATAGTTGCTCCTTGACTTTCTCCATTATATAACTTTTTGGCGCGATGGGCAAGTCATTCGGTTGCCTTATGCGGAAATTTATGGTAGAATAGCGCTGTTCGGAAAAGGAGCATGTTATGAAATTAGGCGTTGTGGGACTTCCCAATGTAGGCAAATCCACCCTCTTCAATGCGATCACCAAGGCGGGCGCGGAGGCCGCAAACTATCCCTTCTGCACCATCGAGCCCAACGTGGGCGTCGTGGCGGTGCCCGACGAGCGGCTTGAAAGGCTCGCCGCGCTCTATTCCTCCAAAAAGGTGACGCCCGCCGTCATCGAGTTTGTGGATATTGCGGGGCTCGTGAAGGGCGCAAGCCGCGGCGAGGGACTGGGCAATAAGTTCCTCTCCCATATCCGCGAGTGCGACGCCATCGTGCACGTCGTGCGGTGCTTCGAGGACGAGAACATCACCCACGTGGAGAGCACCGTAGACCCCGTGCGGGACATTGAAACCATCAATTTAGAACTCATCCTCGCCGACATCGAGGCGGTGGAAAAGCGGCAGGACCGCATCAGGAACGCGGCGCGCGGCGGGGCGGATAAGAATGCTGCCGCGGAGTTTGCCTTTCTCGAAAAACTGCAAAAGCACCTCGAAGCGGAGGAGCCCGCCTCTTCCCTCCCCGTAAATGAGGACGAGAAAATTTTGCTCGACAACCTGTTTTTGCTCTCGGCAAAGCCCGTCGTCTACTGCGCAAACATCGCCGAGAAGGACATGGGCGCGGACGAGGACAGCCTTCCCCTCGTCGTGAAGGTGAAGGAGTACGCCGCAAAGCACGGCGCGGGCGTCATTGTGGTGTGCGCCAAGACGGAGGCCGAACTTGCCGAGATGGACCCCGACGACGCCGCCGTATTTTTGGAGGAGTTCGGGCTCAAGGAGAGCGGCCTTGCTAAACTCATCAAGACCTCTTACAGCCTGTTGGGGCTCATCTCCTACCTCACCGCGGGCGAAAAAGAGACCCGCGCGTGGACGATCACAGCGGGCACCAAGGCGCCGCAGGCGGCTGGGAAAATTCACTCCGACTTTGAAAAGGGCTTTATCCGCGCCGAGGTCGTGGACTACGAGACGCTCCTCGAATGCGGCGGCTACAACGGCGCGCGCGAAAAGGGCAAGGTGCGCTCCGAGGGCAAGGACTACGTGATGAAGGACGGCGACGTGGTGCTGTTCCGCTTTAATGTGTAAATGGGGTCGGAAAATATAAGAGAGCGCCGCGGCAAAATGCCGCGGCGCTCTCTGTGTTTTGAATTATTTTTCCGCGCTGTCTGCGGGCGGGGTTTGCGCTTCCTCCGAAGCTGCGGGCGGGGTTTGTTCTTCCTCCGATGAAGATGTGGGGGAAGTTTCGTTCTGCTTCAATACGGCGTCGCCCTCCACGATGTCGGTGCCGCGGAATACCTGCCCCACCGTCTTGAAGAAAATTTTGAAGTCCTTTCCGAATGTGATCTTCTGCGCATACTCGCCGTCGAAGCGGGCCTTTCGTTCGACGTCGCTCGCGAGGACGTCTCTCCCGTTCACCTGCGCCCAGCCCGTGAGCCCCGGGCGGACGCCGTTTGCGCCGTATTTTTCGCGCGCCGCAACGAGGTCGGCCTCCGAAAGCCCTGCGGGGCGGGGCCCGATGATGGACATGGAGCCGACGAAGATGCAGAAGAGCTGCGGCAGCTCGTCGAGGCTTGTCTTCCGAAGAAACGCCCCCACCTTGGTGGTGTAATCCTCATGGAGGAGGCGGGGCGCGCAGTCCTTGGGCGCATCCGTGCGCATGCTGCGGAATTTATAAAATTTGAACGGCTTGCAGTTCTTGCCCACGCGCTGCGTCTTGAACAGCGCAGGCCCCTTGCTGTCGCACCGGACGGCGAGGGCGATGATCCCCATCGGCAACAAAAACACGATGATGGCGAAAAAACTCAATACAATATCGAAAAATCTCTTGAAAAAATGTCTGTACATAAATTTTTCCATGCAAATTGCGGAACCTGCAACGCTGCCTTTTCATACAATGAATTGCGGGATCCGTCTATATTTCCCGTACGGGGAAAGCAAACTATATGAGGAGGTTGAGATGATGATCTGGATCGGTCTTGCGGTGGGATGTGTGTTGGGCGGCGCATTCGGCGTCCTCGGAATGGCGCTCTTTCAGCACAGGGGACGCTGAATCATTCCACCGTCACGCTCTTGGCGAGGTTGCGCGGTTTATCCACGTCGAGCCCGCGCTGCAAGCTCACGTAGTAGCTCAAAAGTTGCAGGGGCACGACGATGAGGCTCGCCGCAAACAGCTCGTCCGTCTTTGGCACGGTGAAGGCGTATTCCGCCTCGGCGGGGAGTTTTTCCCCCTCGAAGGAGACCGTGACGATGGAGGCGCCGCGCGTTCTGACCTCTTCGAGGTTGCTCGCCGTCTTTTCGAGGACGTCGCTCTGCGTGAGCACGCCCACCACGAGGGTGCCCTCTTCGATGAGGCTGATGGTGCCGTGCTTTAACTCCCCCGCCGCGTAGGCCTCGGTGTGCACATAGCTGACTTCTTTGAGTTTGAGCGCCCCCTCGAGGCAGACGGCATAGTCGACGCCCCGCCCGATCATGAATACATCGCTCACGGTGGAGTGCTCGGCGGCAAATTTCTGGATGCGCTCCTTCTCGGCGACGACGCGCTCGATCTTCTGCGGCAGATCGCGCAGTTCCGCGATGTAGGCGGCGCACTGCGCCTCGTCGAGCCGTCCCGCGATGCGCGCCCATTCGAGGGCGAGAAGGTACCCCACGGCGAGCTGGGCGCTGTACGCCTTGGTGGTGGCGACGGCGATCTCGGGGCCTGCGTAAGTGTAGATGGTCTTATCCGCCTCCCGCGCGATGGACGAGCCCCGCACGTTGACGATGGCGAGCGTTCTCACGCCCCGCGCCTTGGCCTCGCGCACGGCGGCAAGCGTATCCGCCGTCTCGCCCGACTGGCTGATGGCGACGACGAG